>JAOTTZ010000193.1 GCA_029864165.1 Burkholderiaceae bacterium | reverse complement strand
CCCCCATGAATCAAGTCATCGCCTCGACCCGAGTGCGCTTTATCGGCGCGCTGTCTCTTGCTTGCTCAACGCTGTTAGCCCCGGCGGCACAAGCCGGCCTGTTCGACGATAGCGAAGCGCGTCAGGCCATTCTTGACATCAGGCAAAGGATCGATCAGAGCAATGAGCAAAGCAAGGCGCGCGATGCCGAACTGTCGGCCCAGCTCGCCGAGCAGGTAAAACTTTTGCGGCGAAGTTTGCTCGATCTCAATAGCCAAATTGCCGTGTTGCGAAGCGAGTTTGCCAGGTTGCATGGGCAAGATGAGCAGCTCGCGCGCGATATCGCCGAAGTTCAGCGCCGCCAGAAGGACGTGCAGCAAAGCGTTAGCAAGCTCGAACCGCAGACGGTGACCGTGGACGGCCAAGAGTTCACAGCCGAGCCACAAGAAAAGGGTCTGTACGAGGAAGCCGTTGGCAAATTGCGCAAAGGCGACTTTACCGCCGCGGCCAATTTGCTGACGGAGTTTCAGTCGCGCTACCCGAGCAGTGGCTACAAGGAGCTGGCGTTGTTTTGGCTGGGCAACGCACAGTACGGCAATCGACAGTACCGCGGTGCCATCTCCAGCTTTCGGACCCTGGTGCGTATGGCGCCGGCGCATCCCCGTGCGCCCGAGGCGCTGCTGTCGATAGCCAATTGCCAGATTGAGCTCAAAGACAACAGATCGGCCCAAAGAACGTTAGAGGAACTGGAAAAAGCTTACCCAAAGTCGGAAGCGGCGCAGGCTGGCCGACAAAGGATAGCGACGTTAAGGTGACCGGTGTGGTTCGCGTTGCCGCTGCCAGCGCCGCAGAGGTTTCGCCGGATTTCACGCCTGTGCGACTGCCCCATCGCGGTTGACCGTCCAAAACGGTGGCTCGCTCGACCCGTCACCTGCACGCTCATGCGAAGGTGCTTTCTTTGGGAAAGTTTCTGCGAACGCAAGGGTGTCGGCGGCGTGACGGCTACAGCGGCACTGCGGGGAAGGGCTCGCTGGGTGAGGTCTTCCCAACCATGACGAGCATGGTGGCGTCAGCAGCGGTCGTTGCCGACGCACTGCTATTACTGGCGTTTCGGGTCTGGCGGCTGGAACGCCGGGAGTGATGTCAACCGACCCCACGTTGACACCGGATATGGAGCGACGCTTTGCCGGCGTGCGCCGCCTTTATGGCGACTCCGGCTACCAGCGCTTGCGCAGTGCGCGCGTCGCGGTGGTGGGGCTCGGGGGCGTGGGCTCTTGGGCGGTCGAAGCGTTGGCGCGCAGCGGCGTTGCGGCATTGACGCTGATTGACCTGGACCATGTCGCCGAGTCGAACATCAACCGCCAGGTGCTAGCCCTGAGTTCGACGCTGGGTATGGCCAAGGCGCAAGCCATGGCGCTGCGCGTACAAGATATCCACCCCGGGTGCACGGTACATGCTGTGGAGGAGTTTGTAACCGCCGCCAACTGGCCGGCGCTGCTGCCTGAGCCGGTCGACGCGGTGATAGACGCGTGCGATCAGGCGGGCGCAAAACTCGCCATGGCAGCGTGGGCACGCCGGTCGGGTAAGGCTCTTGTCATCGCCGGCGCGGCCGGCGGAAAACAGTTGCCGCAGGCCGTGCAGGTGGGCGACTTGAGCGCTGTGACGCATGATCCGCTGTTGGCGTCACTGCGCCAGCACCTGCGCAAGGAACACGCCGCACCCAGCAGCGGCCCGATGGGGCTGACGGCGGTGTATTCGCGCGAGATGGCACACCGGCCGAGCCCGGACGGCGCGTTCGACGGTAACCTGAGCTGCCATGGTTACGGCTCCAGCGTGAGCGTCACCGCTAGCTTTGGCATGGTCGCCTCCAGCGAGGCGATACGCCTCATGCTAAGGCCTGCTGACATGCAAGTCGTGCCCGCGCCAGGGTAACCAAGGGTGCTGGGCTAGGCGCGGGCCGCCTGGGGTGAGGGCTCCCCGGGTAAGGACCGAAACGACGCCATGCGTCCTTGGGTGCCTCGGCCCTGCAGGTGAGCACCCCAAGCCGGCACGCTCGTCGTTGCAAATGCTCGCCGGGTGAGACCCATCCGACCGCGCCTCGCGCCTAGATGATGCCCGCTCGGGGTGCTCACACCAGCAAGATTTACCTGTCAGCAGGTCCTAGGAAGTTAGCGCGCACTAAACGCTGCGGCCTGGTTGGGCACGCGCCTGCGCAACAAATTTTCGGTTTTAGGCAACTTCATCACGCAACTTGGGCGCTCCAACTCCGATAAACGATGAAACTCGCTGCCCGAACGCTGGTGGGTCTACGTGTCGCGGGCGGCCCTAAAAAGAACCGCAACCGCGCAATGTTACAGGTTCGACCCGGAACCGCCCATGGCCGTCAGCACACAAGAGTTTTTATACCCGCTAGCAACTCAAGTCAACCGTCCGCCAGCCGATATTCAAAGTACCCGCACCGTCTCAGAGAGTATGACCACCATGTTTGCCGCCGCCCCTCCGCACAAAGCCACCCATGCCCGGACGCACGCCTATCACCAAGTTGGCGTTGACACCAGTGTTCCGATGGCGTCATCCCACCAGTTGGTATTGATGCTATTCGACGGGTTTCTGGACGCTGTAGCTCGAGCACGCGGCTCGCTACTGGCTGGGCGCATTGGCGACAAGGGCGAGGCGATCGGCCGCGCGGTACGCATCATCGAAGAGGGCCTGAGGTCCTGCCTGAACTTGCAGGCAGGAGGGAGCCTTGCAGCCGACCTGGAGGCACTTTATACGTATGTCACGCTGCGGTTGACGCAGGCCAACTTGCACAATGACGCAGCAGCGCTTGAAGAGTGCGCTCGTTTGATCGCACCGCTGCGTTCCGCCTGGGCCGCCATTGGTCCCACGGTGAATGAATTGGCACAGTGAGGCAGCCTTACTTTGCAATTGCAACCTGCCCACTGGAGCCCGCATGAACACCGCGCTACTGAATTACTACGAAGCCATCGAAAAGGCGAGTCAGGACATGCTCGAAGCCGCCAGGTCCGGTAACTGGGATCACGTGGTCAAGCTTGAAGGCGCCTGCGCCTTACTGATTTCTCAGCTCAAGCATGCCGCCGCCAGTCTGGCATTGGCTCCTGACGAGGCCCAAGTCAAGTCACGCATCATGCAACGCATCCTCATCAACGACGCGGAGATCCGTCATTTGGCGGAACCGTGGTTGGAAGATTTGGACGAAATACTGGCTGGTCGCCCCAAGACGCTTCACTGATGCGGGAACCGCATGGTAAAGCCCGTTTCGACCTCGTTGACCGCGCCCGATGACAAGGACAATGGCATAGCGGCGTACCGCCTGACTTCACTCCCCGAGGTGGCCGCTTTGTTGCGCAAGTTGTACACAGACCGTGTACGGTTGAATTTGAGCTCCGAGCATGGCGACAGCTACACCACCATACTGTGGGGACTGGACGTTGAGCGCGATTTTCTGAGCTTCGCCGCCGACCCGCACGACCCACAACTGCAAGCCCTGTTAGAAGCCAAAGAGGTCGTCGTGCTGGGTTACGTTGACAACATCAAAGTGCAGTTCGACGCCAGCAATTTGGTGTTGGTGCACGGCGCCACCGAAAGCGCTCTCAACGCTGCCTATCCGCGCGAGGTATTCCGCTTCCAACGCCGCGACAACTTCCGTACGCGGCCCGTGTTGCAATCCGCCCCAATGGCACGCATGCGCCATCCCGTGATTCCAGACATGGAACTGACACTGCGCATTCTAGACGTCAGCATCACCGGCTGCGCGATACTGCTGCCCAACGATGTGCCACCGCTGCAGCCTGGCATCATCGTCAACCAAGTACAGATCCAGTTGAACCATGAGACGCACTTCAGCAGTGCGCTGAGCCTGCACCATGTTACCTTGACCAACGCCGATTCGCGCGGAACTCGGCTGGGATGTGAAATGCTCCTGCTCAACGCCGAAGCCAAGCACGCTTTGCAGCGCTATATCAATCAGACTCAAAAGCTACGCCGGCTGATGTCGGTGCATTGAAGTTGCGCGCTTTGGCAGGCTTGCCGGCGAGCCGTCATCAGGGCATCCGAAAAGTCAGCCCACCCGGCCGAGCAACAGGTACTCCAGGAGCGCCTTTTGCACATGCATCCTGTTTTCTGCCTCGTCCCACACTACCGACTGCGGACCGTCTATCACTTCGGAGACGACCTCTTCGCCTCGATGTGCTGGCAGGCAGTGCATGAAAAGTGCCTCGGGCTGTGCTGCTGCCATCATTTCGCTGTCTACACACCAATCGGTGAAAACCAACCTCCGCGCGTCGTTCTCGGTCTCGTAGCCCATACTCGTCCAAACGTCCGTGGTCACCAGGTCCGCGCCTTCGCAAGCCTGCAGGGGATTCTTGAACGTCTTCACACAGTCGATGCTGCTGGTGCCGGTGACCTTGGCCTCGATCTCGTAGCCGCTGGGAGTGCTGACATGCAAGGTAAAGCCCAGTATGTCGGCTGCCTGCAGCCACGTTTTGGCCATGTTGTTACCGTCGCCAACCCACGCAACTACCTTGCCACGAATAGGGCCGCGGTGCTCGATGTAGGTGAATACATCGGCCAGCACCTGGCAGGGATGGTACTCATTGGTCAGGCCGTTGATCACCGGCACGCGCGAATGTGCGGCAAAGCTTTCG
>JAOTTZ010000192.1 GCA_029864165.1 Burkholderiaceae bacterium | reverse complement strand
CGGTGGCCACGCCGCTGACGCGCGACGAGTTCATCGCTGACCAAACAGCGCACGCCAAACAACTGCGCGCGGCCATTCTGGCCGACACCAGCGCCCCGCCCACGCTCAGCGTCCTTGCGTCAGACGAAGCGCAGTGGGTACAGGGTTGGTTGGCCGCGCTAGAGACGGCAGGCTTGCTGCGTGCAGCCGACGATGCACCGCCGATCCGTCATGACGAACTGGTGTTGAGCTTAAACGCCACACTCGCGACTGGCATCCTCATCGGCAAAGGGGGTGACAGCTACCGTACCCAGGCCGACCTGCTCGGCTTCTTCGCCAAGGTACAAGAGTGGTACGGCGACACGGCACGCTGGGCGGGTGACCCCAACGCCGCGCACGCGCCAGTGGACTACAAAGAAGTGCGTACAGATGATGAGGGCAATACGGCGAAAGTTCCCGTCCCGGTAGCGCCTGACCCCGCAGACTACGACCGCAACGCCGCACAAGACACCCACTTCATCAGCTTCGACGTTTTCGCCGGTGGCGTCTCTGAACTCGAATACCTGCGTCACATCGGGGTGCTCGACCCTGAGTTCAACCCCGTTGGCCCGCAGGCGCTGAACCTGACGCAATACTTACAGCAAGCTGCGGCGCGCGAAACTGCGGCACAAGCTGCAATTTCCATCCGCGGCCCACAGACGCTACCAACCGCAGAAGGTGCCGGCTATGTACCGGCCGACTACGCCTTGCCCTACACCGTGGCCTTCACCAACCCGGGCCAAACCGCGGTCGGAGAGCTGCGCTTGGTCACAGAACTCGACGCCGACCTAGACCCTCGCGGCCTGCGTCTGGGTGACTTGAAAATCGGCGACATCAACGTCCATGTACCGCCCGACCAGGCGGTGTTCCAGGGCGACTTCGACTTTAGCGGCAGCAAAGGCTACGTGCTGCGCGTCAGCGCCGGCGTCGACGCTCAGGCTGGCGTGGCCACCTGGTTGATCCAGGCCATAGACCCCGACACCGGCGAAGTGTTGCGCGACCCCGCGCGTGGCCTGCTGCTGCCCGATAGCAACGGCGCCCCCGGGGCAGGATTTGTCGGCTACACCGTGCGCGCGCTCGACCTTGCCCTCACGGGTGCCACGCTGGAGGCTGGAGCCCGGGTGTTCTTTGACGACTCCCCGCCCATCGACAGCAGCAACATCTCGCACACGCTTGATGCCGCAGCACCCGTCACCACGGTGAGCGTCGTCGCTGCAGGCGAAGACGTACAAGGGCAACCCAGTTTCAGCGTCAGCTGGAAAGCCCAAGACGATGCCAGCGGCGTCAAACATGTCACCGTCTACGTAGCTGAAGACGGCGGCGACTTCCGCATCTGGCGCAAGCAGGTCGCAGGCGCAGAGAGCCAGGCCGTGTTTACCGGCCAAGCGGGCAAGCGGTATGAGTTTCTGGCGGTAGCGACCGACAACGCCGGCAACCGCGAGGCCGCCGCTATTGCCAACGCAGTGCTGCCCGACGATGGCAGCGCCGACCAGGCTCAGCAGGCGCTCGGCACGACCGAAACCCTCAGCGGCACCCCAGAGCTGCCGGCAGCAACTCCCGACCGCAGCTACCCGAGCAACGATCTATTTGCGCAAGCGACGCTGCAGCTACCGGGCTTTGTGGCTCCAGCGCAGCCGGGGGATTTGCAGACTGTGTTGGCGCCGCTGCAAATACGCGGCTGGGGCAGCGGCTTTGCCGCCAGCGCGGGCGATATCGGTGCGCTTGCCATGGTAGAGCTGGCCGATGGCAGCGTGCTCGCCAGTGGCGGCACGGCGCGCAACGAAGTGTTCCATTTCGACGAGGATGGTGGCCGCTCCACGTCGCCGCTGTTCACGCTCGATGCCGCCGTGCTCGATATGGCTATCGACGCCCTGGGCCAACTGTGGGTCATGACGGGCAGCGAGCTGCTGCAAGTCGACGCCAACAGCGGCGGCGTGATCGCGCGCCACAAGGGTCCTGGGCAAGACCCCTTGACGCACGCAGTGGCCATTGACCTGACGAGCGGCTTGCTCTACGTTGCGTCGGGCAATGGTGTTGAGATCTTTGACCCCACAGAAGAAGACGCAGCACTCGCCTGGCGACATTTCTCCAACACGCGTGTCGGTGACCTGGCCTTCGGCCCCGACGGCCGCCTGTGGGGCGTGCGCTGGACGGGGACCGAAGTCAACGGTGCCGTGCCCGATGCCGGTACCGAGATCATCAGTTTCCCCATGACCGGCCGCAGCGCTGGTCGGGCCGAGGTCGAGTACCGCCTGGCCGGTCTGGTGGATAGTATTGCATTCGGTCGCGACGACACGGTCCTGACCGGTCTATTGCTGGCCAGCAGCAACGTGGCTCAGCGCCCAGTGATTGCGCAGGGCACTGACGTGCCGCACCAGGCGGCCGTGTGGATGATCGAGTTGCAAACACGCCGCAGCCTACAAGTGGCTAGCGGTGGCACGCGCGGCGAGGCCTTGCTGACGACTGCTGACGGCCGCGTATTGGTGGCGCAAAGTGCGCATATCGACGAGATCGCACCGATCCGCGCACCCTTGGTGGTCGCTACCAGCGTGCAAGACGGCGCACTCGTGCCGTTGCCATTGACGCAAATTGCGGTGAGCTTTGACCAAGCCATGTGGCTAGGTACCGATGGCGCTGACAGTACCGACTTGTCCAGTGTGCTCAACCCAGCCAACTACGTGCTCACGACCACCACCGCTGGCAGCGACCTGACGCTGCAACCGCAGGCGGCGCGCTGGGATGCTGCCACTCGTTCTGCCGTTCTCACGCTGCCCAACCTGCCTGCAGGGGGATGGCGCCTTGAAGTCACGCCGCAGATCCGCAGTGCGGCGCAGGTGCGCTTGGCCGAAGCGTACGTGGTGGTCTTCACCGCTGTGGCTGACCTGAGCCACATGGTGCGTCTAAGCTTTGCTGACACGCGTGCTGACCGCCTGATTGGCCAGGTCAGCTACGACGTCAGCGTCACAAACATCGGTGCCGACGATCTGCGCGGCCCCTTGATGCTGCTGTTGGACCCCGGCCGCTACTTCGGCGCCGACATTGTGGGCGCCGACCAGGGCACTGGCGAGCAGGCTCAACTCTGGGTCATCGACTTGAACGCCGGGCTGCAAGCCTTGGGTGGGCGCTTGGGTGCCGGTCAGACCTTGGACAGACAAACCGTGAGCGTGCACTCGGCCGGCCTGTTTGATGTGGCCCCGGGCACCAGCAACTTGGCCAAGTTCAACTTGGGCCACGGTATCTACGCCGTACCTTTCGACAACACGCCACCCACGCTGGTCATTGCCGATGCGATCGACCTAGAGGCCAACGTGCTGCCGGCCGCAACCGCTGGCCAATCCTGGAGTGCAACATTGCAGGCCACCGACAGCGACGGTACGCTGTTCTTCTGGGAGCTGGTGCAAGCCCCCGCGGGTCTGGTGCTGACGCAGGACGACCTGGTTGAAAGTGGCGCCACGGGTTACGGTAACCGTGCCGTGCTGAGCTGGACGCCAAGCGCACGCGACCGCGCCGACAGCGAAGTGCTGGTGCGCGTGATCGACAGCCGTGGCGGTGTGGCGCTGCGTCGGTTCAGCTTGCCGGTGGGTGGTGGTAACCACGTACCGGTGGTCGACCCGGTGTTCGCGCAGACCTTGGCTGAAGGCCAATCGCTCGTACTTCCCATTCTGGCGGCAGATGCTGACGGCGACACCGTCACCGTGACCCTGCGCAACGTGCCTGCCGGTGCGCGCTATGACGCAGGCACGGGGCTACTGACGTGGACACCGGGTTATGACCAAGCCGGTCGCTACACCGACGTGACCGTGGTTGCCAGCGATGGCAAGCATACTGTGATGCAGCGTTTTGATATCACGGTCGAGCAAGGCTACGCCAAACCGGTGCTGGGTGCCTTGCCGACACAAACCCTGCGTGAGGGCGAGCGCTTTGCATTGCAATTGCCCGGCAGCATTCCCGGTGATCTGGCGCAGGTAGCGGCTACTGCAAACCAGTTTCGGCAAGCCGACGGCAGTACGGTCACCTTGGAGTACAGCAGCCCCTGGCTCCCTGGTGGTGCCACGCTCAACAGTGAAACCGGCTGGTTCGAATGGACCCCCGGCTATTCGCAGGCCAGCACCATGCGGCTGCCGATCACACTCAGCGCCACCTACACACCGGCGGACGGCGAGGCCCCAGTGACCACGTCTGTCTCGCGCGAGTTGGTGCTCGACGTGCTCAATGCCAACGGCGCACCGCAGTTTGACCCGGTTGAAACCTGGAACGTGCTCGAAGGCCAGCCGCTGCGCATCAGCGTGTTTGCATTCGATCCCGACAACCCCGGCTTCGCGCCCAAATTGCGCCTGTCACCGCAGGGTCCTGCCACTGATGAAGAAGGCTCAACGCCCGCCAGTGTGAGCTACCAAGTCACCGGCCTGCCCGCAGGCGCGAGTTTCGACGAAGAAACGCTGGAACTGGTTTGGACACCTGGCTATACCCAGGCCGGAACCTATCAAGTCACGGTCACAGCCACCGACGATGGCAACGGCACCGGAACTCCAGCGACCAGCCAAATCACGCTGCCTATCGTGGTCAGCAACGCCAACCTTGCACCTGTGATTGGCGACATCGAGAGTGCCATTGTCGACCGGGGCGCGGT
>JAOTTZ010000191.1 GCA_029864165.1 Burkholderiaceae bacterium | reverse complement strand
TGGCACGAAGGCGGTGTCATCCCAATCGATACCGAGAAACTGACCCTGCTCACTCCATCGAGCGACTCGCGTGACACGCGTCCGCAATCGCTCGCACCGCGGAAAAGGGGACGTTCCCCTTTGCCACGCGGGATTCCATCGAATCTCATCGAGTATGCAAATCGCTACGCGCCACGACCTGCTCCACCGGACTACATAGTTCTCTTCACACCCTACCACTGGACCATCGTCAACCATCGACAGTGAAGAAACGTCGGCAATGAGGAAACGGTGCGCTTGATCTGCACCTTCTTGAACGCCATGGCCGTGGCGTTGACCGTACCAGGCGCTAATTCTTCAGATTCGAGTACATCATTTCGACCCACTTTTTCGGCGTCAGAAAGCCCTTGCCCCAGACGTCGTCGAACTCGGCGGTAGGTTTCGCAGCAAGCACATCCTCCAACTTCTTGCCATCCTCGATCTGCGCTTTTATGCGTGTGGAAACGGTGGCGAGCATGTCGCGATAGGCTTTCAGATCGGCCTTGCTCCCGAGTGGGCCGTGGCCGGGAATGATTTTTGTGTTGTCGCCTGCGATCTTCAACACCTGGTCCACTGCCGCGATCACGCCGTCCACCTTACCGCCGCTCGACGTGTCAATGAACGGATACAACTTATTAAAGAAAGTATCGCCCATGTGGATGACGTCGCTGTTCTTGAAATGCACGATCGCATCGCCGTCGGTATGAGCGTTGGCGACGTGATACGCGTGCACTTCGTCGCCGTTGATATGGAAGGTCAAATCCTGTGTGAACGTGACAACTGGCAGCGCTACCGTGGGTTCGGCTTTGGTCTTCATCCCGAAGAACTCGATGAAGCCTTCGGCCGACATACGCCTTCTTACGTTCTCATGCGCGACGATCAGCGCGCCTGCCTTGCCCATGTTCTCGTTGCCGCCGGTGTGGTCGAAGTGCCAGTGGGTGTTGAGCACAAACTTGATCGGCTTTTTCGTTAGTTGTGCAATGGCAGCATTGATCTTGGGCGTGAGTGGCGCGAACTGGTCGTCGATCACGAACACCGCATCCTCGCCGATAGATAGGCCGAGATTACCGCCCTCGCCAGTCATCATGTAAGTCGTAGCCGAGAGCTTCTCGGTTTTGATCTCCACTTTGGAGAAGTCTTGTTGCGCAAACGCGGGGGCGGTAAACAGCGTCGCTGCCCCAAAGAAAATCAATAACAGCCGGGTTGCTCGCATCGGATAACCTTTCTCATTTGGGTAATGTGTCTTCGTCACAGTCTAAGGCTACTCTGAACGAGCACCAATCGTTGCAGCGGCCGGGTAACTGCACCCCATGGCGCGATATTGGTGAGGCGTTGCGCGTGACTTTGCAGGGCCGTGGTTACGATGCTGACCTCTGTTTCAAGGACGTATCGTATGGTTGCGAGTCAACCAACACGTCATCGGGGCAGAATCGGTACAGAACTGTATTCGGGAGTAGATCTGCACTGCTGCAACTGTGGCGCAACGCGCTTTACCGTCCAGCCACTCGAGCGCATTGCGCAACGGGTGTTTGTGCCGGTGGTGCGGGCCAGCTTTCGCCGCGTCAACGAGTTTGGTGCTTCCGACCGTGGTGACAGCGGTTTCGGGTCTACCGGAAAGAAATAGTCAACCAGGTCAATGCAGTCGCGGGCTTGAGGGCATAGCGTCCAACACCGTCAGGTCGGATTCCGTGACGCTGCCGCGCGCGATCTCTTCCAAGGTGGCGGAGCGAACGTCGCGCACAACCACGTCGAGCCGCAATGCGATGCCCGCCAGCGGGTGGTTGCCGTCCAGTACCACGTGTGTGGGGTAGACCTCGGTGACGGTGTAGGTCGCGTCGAGCGGCATGTCGAGGGCTTTACAGCCCTCAGGCAGGCCGTCAAATCGCATCCCCACGTCAACGTCCCCAGGGAACACTGAACGATCTTCGAAAAAGACCAGCCGAGCGTCGTAGTCGCCAAATGCGTGTTCGGGTTCGAGTTGAACCCAGGCGCGAAATCCAGCCTCTTGATTGGCGAGCGTCTCTTCCACCTTGGCCAGGAGGTCGTCGCCACCGAAAAAGAACTCGAGCGGCTGCTCCAACTCGTCGATCAAGTTGCCTAGAGTATCTTCTAGCCGCCAGGTGAGGGCGACGACGCAGGGGGCCGTAATCACCATTTTGCAATCTTCGCACAGAATACGTCAGGGGCGGTGTCCACTCACGACGGGACCATGAATATCGACATTGCGACACCGCTGTTGGCGGGCTTGAGCCCACAGCAGTTCATGCGCCGGCATTGGCAAAGAAAACCTTTGCTGGTGCGCCAGGCAGTTCCCCGCGTGTTGCCACCGGTGACTCGGGCCGAGATGTTCACGCTGGTCGGGCGCGAAGACGTCGAATCCAGGCTGATCGTTCGCGATCGCTCGCGCTGGGTGCTCAAGCACGGCCCGTTTGCTCGCGGTGCGCTGCCGCCCTTGAAGCAAACTGGATGGACGCTGCTGGTGCAAGGACTGGACTTGCACGTACAGTCGGCTCGGGCGCTGCTGGATCGCTTTCGGTTTGTGCCCCAGGTGCGATGCGACGATTTGATGGTTTCGTATGCCAGTGACCGGGGCGGCGCCGGTCCGCATTTCGACTCGTACGACGTGTTTTTGCTGCAAGTGCAGGGCCAGCGCCGTTGGCGCGTCAGTCACCAAAGCGACTTGAGCTTGCGCCCCGGGCTAGCGCTGAAGATCCTGTCACGTTTCGAGCCTGTCCATGACTGGTTGCTACAGCCCGGCGACATGCTCTATCTTCCACCACATTGGGCGCACGAGGGGGTGGCCGTTGGCGCGGACTGCATGACTTGCTCGATAGGGATGCATGCGCCGGGCCAGTATGAACTCGGGACCGGCGTGTTGCAGCGCCTGCTCGACGCCGGCGAAGCGCCGCAGGTCGACCGTTTGTACAGCGACCCACAACAACCAGCGACCGACGAGCCCGGTCGCATTCCCGTCGATTTGCGTGCTTTTGCGGCCAATGCGGTGATGCGTCTTGTGCGCGACCCGCAGGTTTTAACGTGTGCGCTGGGCGAGGTGCTCAGCGAACCCAAGCCACGCGTGCTTTTCGACCGCAACCCCACAGCCCGGCTCGGCGGTGACGTGTATCTGGATCGGCGCAGCCGCATGTTCTACGATGAGCGGCGCATCTATCTCAACGGCGAGTCCTACCTTGCCGGTGGTCAAGACGCCCGCGCGATGCGGGGTTTAGCCGACGCACGTTGCCTCGATGCGCGCACCGTTGCTAGGCTCAGTGCTGAGGCCAGGGCGTTGCTAGCGCAATGGTTACGAGCGGGCTGGCTGTGCACCACGCAGATTAGCTTTTAAGCGGCACTCGCCTTGCTCTCCATGCTCCCCACAGTACCAGCAAGCCGGGAATCAAAATCACCGCCCAAATGATCTTGTCGAGGTGTTGCTTGACCCACGGCAGGTTGCCGAACAGATAACCGGCCAACGTGATGCTGCCGACCCACAGCGTGCCGCCGGTCACGTCGTAGAAGGTGAATTTGGCGCGCGTCATCTGCGCAACGCCCGCCACGAAGGGCGCAAACGTGCGTAGGAAAGGCATGAACCGCGCGGCCACAATGGTGAAGCCACCATAGCGCTCATAGAAAGCGTGCGCATGATCGAAAGCCTGCTTGTTGAACCAACGCGAGTTTTCCCACTGAAACACGCGCGGCCCGAAGTAGCTGCCGATGGTGTAGTTGCATTGGTTACCCAGGATCGCCGCTGCGATCAACAGCCCCATCACAAGCGGCAAATTCATCAAGCCGGCGCCGCACAAGGCGCCCACCACGAACAGCAGCGAGTCGCCGGGCAGAAAGGGCATGACGACCAGGCCAGTTTCGACGAAGATGATGGCAAATAACAGCGCATACACCCACGTGCCATAGGCCTGTACGAAATCGAACAGATGCTTGTCGACGTGGAGTATGAAATCGATGAGATAGCCGATGAGGTCCATGGCTGACGATTATCGGTGCCGTTGTCTACCGCAATTGCTCAAAGTGCCGAGTTCCTTGCTGGCTGATGAAACTGAAACCAGGAAAGCATGCCCGGTCAAGAATAACAGGGCGAAATTTCACGGGTTTTGCCCCGCTACTTCGGCGATTGAGTGCGCTTGCGGCTGTCAAGCTCTGGGGCGACAAAGGTCATGCCCGATGTGCGGCCGCCGCGGGTGTGATCGGGAAAGAAAAAGTAGAGCAGAAGTAGCACCGCTGTGGCCTATTCTGGAGCCGACGCGCCGCCCGGGCGTTCGCCTTACCGTTACGGAGTGCCATGTCAGACTTGAACGAAGAACAAGCCCGTGCCTATATGCACAAGCTGTTGGCCGCAATGAGCAAGGCCGGTGGTTCCGACCTGTTTATTGCCAACGACTTTCCGCCGAGCATGAAATCGCACGGCAGCATGAAGCCGCTGACGGAACAAAAGCTCACCGCCGACATCACGCGCAAGCTTGCCCACGCGATGATGAACGAGCGCCAACGCGAGGAGTTCGCCAAGGAGATGGAGTGCAACTTCGCCATCTCAATCCCGGGGCTTTCGCGCTTTCGCGTCAACGTTTACGTGCAGCAGCAGTTCGTCAGCATGGTGATAAGAACCATTGCGTCCGAGATTCCAAAC
>JAOTTZ010000190.1 GCA_029864165.1 Burkholderiaceae bacterium | reverse complement strand
CTGAAAGCCTATCGCGGCATGCTCGCCACCGTTTCCACACGCATAAAATCGCAGATCGAGGATGGCAAGAAGTTGGAGGATGTGCTTGCTGCGAAACCTACCGCCGAGTTCGACGAAGTTTGGGGCAAGGGCTTTCTGACGCCGCAAAAGTGGGTCGAGATGATGTACTCGAATCTGAGGAATTAGCGCCTGGTACGGTCAGCGCCGCGTCAATGGCGTTCAAGAAGGTGCTGATCAAGCGCACCGTTGCCTCATTGCCGACGTTTCTTCACTGTCGATGGTTGACGATGGTCAAGTGGTAGGGTGTGAAGAGAACTATGTAGTCCGGCGGAGCAGGTCGTGGCGCGTAGCGATTTGGATACTCGATGAGATTCGATGAAATCCCCCGTGGCAAAGGGGAACGCCCCCTTTTCCGCGGTGCGAGCGATAGCGGACGCGCGTTACGCGGGTCGCTCGATGGGGTGAGCAGGTGCGGTCAGCGGCAGCAAGGAGAATAGGCGACTGTGGAGGCTTGAGCATCTGCCGTTTGTTTGCGGGAGAAATGTCGGATTGTGAGACTTGACCCCACGCATCGGTGCGAGCGATTGCGGACGCGTGTCACGCGAGTCGCTCGATGGAGTGAGCAGGGTCAGTTTCTCGGTATCGATTGGGATGACACCGCCTTCGTGCCAGCGGCGCGCGCGATGGAACTTTTCAACCGCGACGGTCTGACCGAAATCAACCTCACCTACGCTCATACTGCCTCGGCCAAGGCGGTCGCCGCAGCCGCAGAGAGGGTGCTGAGCTCGCGCCACGGTCGAGCTGATTTCACGGTCACGACGCAAGAGGAGATGCCCAGCACCTTGTCGAACATCCTCGACGTTCTGACCATGGCGGTCGCCGCGCTCGGCAGCATTTCCTTGCTCGTCGGCTCGGTGGGCAGCGTCACCATCATGACGATCGCGGTGGCCGAGCGCACGCACGAGATCGGGCTGATGATTGCGCTGGGCAGCCAGCGGCAAACAATCCTGTGGCTATTTCTCGGCGAAGCGGTGGTGCTGGCCGTGCTCGGCAGCCTACTCGGCGTGGCGATCGGCATCGGGCTGGCGCAGTTGATCCGAGCGGTTGTGCCGGCGCTGCCTGTCGCCACACCGATCTTGTATGTGTTGCTGGCTGTGGCAAGCAGCGCCGTGATCGGTATGTTGGCCGGTGTGCTGCCGGCACGCGGCGCTGCGCGGCTCGACCCGGTCGAGGCCTTGAGGTCTGAGTGAGGCGGCGCGCTTGCGTTTCGGTGCGAACTATTGCGGACGCGTGTCACGCGACTCGCTCCATCGAGCGAGTAGGGTCAGTCAACCTCAGCAAGGAGAACAGACGACTGTGGAGGCTTGAGCATCTGCCGTTTGTTTGCGGGAAAATGTCGGATTGTGGGACCTGGCCCCGCGCTGCTGACCCCGCGATCCCCTCTCACGCTGTAGCATTGCCTGAATACGTCCCACTGTCGGTGCCCAGCTTGTCCGGCAATCCGGAATTTTCCGACGGCTGCTTCTGAAGCGGGCTGTCGCCATGAACCGTAGAGGAGCGCAGACGGCGCGAAGATGATGCAGAGAACCCCCGAAGATCCGAAGCCGTCGTCGGCCGGTCGCTTGGCTGTGCTACGCGAGCGCTTCATCGAGGGACTTGAGCCTCGGCTGGTGGTGTTGCGGCTGCACCTGAGCGAGTTGGGTAGCGACGACGCAGTTGCTCGCCGGGCGCTGGCGGAGCTCCATCTGGGCGCCCACAGCATGGCCGGCACGGCGGGATTGCACGGGTTGGCTGGGCTCGGCGCTGCGGCGCGCCACCTCGAGCTGGCCGCGCAGCGGCAGATCTCGGACGAAGCAAGCCTGACGAGCGCAGTCGTGGAGGCGTTGGATTGGCGGTTGAGCGCCGTGGAAGACGCCGCGCGCAGCACGCCGGCCCTGAGCAGCGAGCGTCAGCCCGCCGAGCAAGCCGCAGCGAGCGGGTGCCGCCGCGTGCTGATCGTCGACGACGACATGGCTGCAGCGGAAGTCATCAAGGAACAACTGATTGCGCAAGGGTACGAACCGGAGATCCTGAGCAGCCTCGAACAGTTTTCTGCCTCCTGTGCTCCCGGACTGGAGCCGCCGGCTGCAGTCATCATGGACATGGTCTTCCCTCAAGGCAACATCGCCGGTGCCGAGGCTGTCGCCGAGCAGCTGCAGAGCGCGCACAGCGTGGTACCAGTGATCTTCGTTTCGGTGCGCGACGACATGGCGGCAAGGCTCGCGGCGCAACGCGTGGGTGCCACCGCCTATCTGGTCAAGCCTTTCGACCCCGCGGTGCTCACGCTGAAACTGGACCAGGTAACCGCGCGCGAGGGAGCTGCGGACTACCGGGTGCTGGTCGTGGACGATGATGCCGAGGCGCTGGAGCTAACGCTCACCCTCCTCACGCAGGCCGGCATGACCGCCGAGGGCGTGAGCGACCCGATGCAGGCATTCGAGGCTGCCATGCGCCTGCAGCCAGATTGCGTCGTGCTCGACCTTCACATGCCGCGCTGCGGCGGGGCCGAACTGGCGGCGGTGTTGCGCGCGGACGCCCGCTTCCTGGATACGCCGATCGTGTATCTCTCCGACGAGTGGGACTTCGGGCGGCAACTGCACGCGCTTGACATGGGGGGCGACCTGTTCCTCAACAAGTCCGAGTCCGGCGGCCCGCTGCGACTGGTGGGCGCCGTGCGGATGCGCGCACGGCGCGCGCGCGAGGTGCGACGTCTGGGCGATTCCGTAAAAAGGTCGCTGCGTGAAGCCACTCGCTACCGCCACGCCGTTGACTGCCACGCGCTGGTGTCGGTGACCGATCGGCACGGCACCATCGTCGACGTCAACGATCATTTCTGCGAAGTCAGCGGCTACGCCCGCAGTGAATTGCTTGGCCAGCACCATCGCATCCTCAAGTCGGGCGTGCACCCGGACGCTTTTTACGAGGATATCTGGAAGACGATCGGCAGCGGCCGGGTGTGGCACGGCGAAATATGCGATCGCAACAAGGCGGGAGGGCTTTTCTGGATGGCGTGCAGCTTCGTGCCGTTTCTGGACGATACCGGTGCACCGTATCAATACATGGCCACCTACACAGATATCTCTGCGCACAAGGACGCACAAGCGCTCCTGATCGCGGCCAAGGAACAGGCCGAAGCCGCTAACGGCGCAAAGACGGTCTTTCTCCGCACGATGAGCCATGAATTGCGCACGCCGTTGAATGCGGTGTTGGGATTTTCGCAATTGCTGGACATGAAGCTCGAGAGTCCCGAGTCGAAATCTTTCGTCACGGGGATCCTGCACGCCGGCAATCACCTGCTCGATTTGATCACCGAGATCCTGGACTATGCGAGTATCGAGAGCGGCCGCGTCAATTTGACTATCGAGCCGGTTGCGCTGCAGGAACTGTGCGGTGAGTCCCTGGGCATGATCGAGCAACTGGCAAGCAAGCGCGGCATCGTCATTCGCCACGACGCCGCGCAGTACGCCGGGGTCACGGTGTGCGCCGACCGCGTGCGCTTGAAGCAGGCGCTGCTCAACTACTTGTCCAACGCCGTCAAGTACAACCGCAACCATGGCGAGTTGAGGCTTGACCTGAGCCTGGGCGACGCGGGCCGGATTCGCGTCGCCGTTGCCGACGCGGGCCCAGGCCTGAGCGAGCAACAGATCGAGATGCTGTTTCAGCCCTTCGTGCGCCTGCCGCAACATGTCAACCGCGTCGAGGGCACTGGCATAGGCTTGGCGATCACCAAGCGGCTGGTGGAGGCCATGGGGGGGAGCGTGGGGGCGCAGAGCGAACCTGGCGTCGGCAGCTGCTTCTGGCTGGAACTGCCCGCCGGGCCAGGCGTCGAGGCCCGACTGCCGTGCCCTTGAGTCAAATCGCCGAAGCAGGCCCGTCGGAATTCCGCTTCGACGACAGGCCGGCCGCTATGCAGGAAATCCCGTGCTTTTCTTGCTATCGCACGCGCTCGCCACAGCTAGTATGTTGATCGTCTACGTCGTCGTGGGCCCGCTATCTCTTCTAGCAGGTGTTTGATGACCGGATAAGCGCGGAAGATGCAATCAACCCCAGGGCCACAATGAAGAAACCCGACACCCCCGCCAACGAACCTGTCCGCTTGGCCGCGCTGTGTGCGCTCGACATGCTCGACACGCCCGCAGAGGAGCGCTTTGATCGCATCACGCGCGTCGCACAGCGGCACTTCGGCGTGCAGATTGCGCTGGTGAGCCTGGTCGATGCCGACCGGCAGTGGTTCAAGTCGCGCCAGGGGCTGGCCGCGCTTGAGACGCCGCGCGACGTTTCCTTTTGCGGGCACGCCATCCTGAGCGAAGACGTTTTCTATGTGCCCAACGCTCTGCAGGACCCGCGTTTTGCGGACAACCCGCTGGTGACTGGCGGCCCCGAGATCCGTCTCTATGCCGGCGCGCCGCTGCGTGCGCCCGGTGGCGAACGCGTGGGGACGCTGTGCGTCATCGACAGCCGGCCGCGGGAACTGAGCACCGAGGACTTCGCCATGCTGCGCGACCTGGCCGACGGTGTGGAGGCTGAACTGGAGCGCACCGAATTGCATGCGAGCCAGTTGCAGTTGCGTTCGGCCGAGAACCGCCTTCGCGCCGTCATCGACACGGTGGTCGACGGCATCGTGACGATC
>JAOTTZ010000189.1 GCA_029864165.1 Burkholderiaceae bacterium | reverse complement strand
CACGACGCTCTTCCGATTAGTCCTTCATGCGGCTGTTGGCTCGACCCAGGGCCACCATCGCATGAAACTTCTCGGCGATGACAGTCTCTGGCGGATAGGCGCGCAGGTGAGGCGACGGCATGTCGAGCAACACCGGTAGATCGATGTCGTCGACTCCGGGCTCGACGGCATCGCCGAAGCCGATGTCCACGGTGATCGGAATGCGCGCGCCGGCGAGTGCCGCCGTGGTGCGAAGCCGCGAGCCGCCATACTCGACTTCTTCGCGGATGGCCTCGACTCGTAGGCCCTTCAGGTCGAAGCTCACACCGTCGTCAACCTCGACCGCCATGATTTCGCGGAACGTTCCGAGCAGCGCGTCCTCCGCCGCGTCACCGAAACCAAGCAGGTCCACGTCGCGCGTCGCGCGGTGTGGCTCGTCGAACCAGGTGGCCAGCAGCATCGCACCCTTCAACACGAACCGCTCGCGGTGCGGCGACAGACTCAATCGATGCAACAGGCGCTCCAGCGCGTATCGCGTGAGCAGCAGTTCCATCGGCTGGCCGCGCGCATGCGCGAGATTCAGCAAGCGCTGGCGCACGGAGGCGCCGATGTTGCGCGGGCGATCAGGCATCGCTGGTCAGCGCCATGAGGTAGGGCTCCATCGTGGCCCACACGCCCGCGGCCTCAGCCTCGCGAGCGATCTCTGCAGGCGTCGCCTTGCGGCGCCGCAGCGCTTGCCGCAGGCCCTCGATGGCAAGCGCATCGCCCACCGTTCGGCGGTAGCGGAACAGGTCGGCCACCGTTTTGGCAACGCCGAACACGGGCACGGGCGTGCCGGCAATCTTCTTGTGTTCGATGCCGCGGCTAAGTAGCTCGTCAGAGAACCGCGCGATGCGGATCGGCGGATAGGTGAACCTGGGGCGCCAGTCTTTGCGCCCGATGGCGATCCAGACCTTCGGCGGCATCTGGTCGGTGAGGCCGTGGAACGCAAGGGCCGAGGCCAGGCAGATGACGCCTTTGGGTACAAGCCGAGCAGCCTCTGCCAGCGATTGCTGGGGATCGAGCGCGGCATTGGGCAGCTGGTAAAGCCCGCGAGTAAGGCGCACGACCTCGCCGGCTCGCTCCATGCGGCTGACCGTGGTGGCAGTGATGCCCGCTTCATGGAACTCTGCGAGCCGCGTCATTCCCCGCCGCTTGAGCAGCGCCAGCGCCTGCGTGCGCTGCGTGGAGGTATCAGAGGCTGGCATGTTATGAATCCTCGTACGAATCAAAGAAACGTCCGAGGGTTTATACCACTTCGGCGCCGTCGTGAGCAAAGGGCCGTTCATCGGCACTCGACCGCGGATTCAGCCGCTCTTGGGTGACGTCGCTGCCGGGGCGGCAACGCTGGCATCGCTTCGCTCGACGGATTCCACAGCCACACCGGCGCCGAAGGGTCGCACAC
Organism: Burkholderiaceae bacterium; assembly: GCA_029864165.1. GTDB lineage: Bacteria > Pseudomonadota > Gammaproteobacteria > Burkholderiales > Burkholderiaceae_C > CAIKUF01. Next base: position 3,252 of record JAOTTZ010000189.1, on the reverse strand, counting down.
CTGAAGGTACCGCCCGCAGTCCTCGATGCCTGCATGAACGACGAAGAGCAACGGTGCCGAACCCTCGCAGTCGGTCAGCGTCGCACTGGCAAGCGCGCTCTCCGCACCCAGGTTGTAACGAAGCCCCTTCACGAAGGACCTGCCATCAGCCACGAGCCGCTCAATGAGCTGCTTCTCGAATCCGTTTTCGACCGGCAGCCAGTACCTCGTCACCGGCATCAGCGACAGCTCCACGATGGTCGGGATGCCTGCCGCCGCGACGCTGAAGGTGGCGATGATCACCATGTGAATGTCCTCGGCGGCACCCCACAGCGCCAGCACCGACTCGAAGCGCCGGCCGAGCTGGCGGTAGAGCTGCTCGTCCAGCGCGAAGGCATGGTCGGGCACGTGCTTCACCACGGCCTTGAAGCCGTAGCGCGCCGGCACGATCTCCTTCACCTCGGCGATCAAAAGCATCAGGTGCTGCGGCTTGCCGGGCGCCGCGACGGCTTGCGACCATTGCGCGACCCGTCTGGCGTTGATCGCGTCGCGCTGGTCAACCGAGAACACCTCGGGGATATAGAGCCGTGAGCGCAGCGAATCCCCGCGCGCGATCTTGTGCTCGGCGGCCAGCAGCAAATGCTTGCGCACCGTGCTCCACGTTCGTTTGCCGGCAAACCCGGGCTGCCAGCGCGTCAGGTCGGCCTGGTCCCACAGGTAGTGCAGCAGCCCGCGCAGCGAGAGCTTCGTGCCACTGCCGGCCACGCTGTCGCTGTCCCCACCCGTTGTCGGCATCGCCGAGCGTCCTGCGATCTTCGACATCGAAAAGTCGAGCTTCAAGGTCGTTTCGCCGGTGGTCGGGTCTTCGGTGATCGCTAAGCCCAACACTTGCCCCAGGCCGGATGACTCCGCAGGCGGCTCGTAGGATGGGCAGTCGGGTGCGTGGTGGCTGCCGGTGTTCGGCATCCGCTTGACGACGTAGCCGTCACCCAACCTGGCAACGTACATCTCGATACCCTCGATCAGACAAAGGCACAGCGGCCGGTGGTGCGATCCGGTGCGCTCGGGAATCGCCGACACCGACAGACCCTGTTGATGCAATTCCAGAATCATCATCCATCCCTTCAGATTAATCACCCGCCCTCCGCATGTCGGCCTTCGAAGACGACAATGCTCAGGCTCAGGTGCCGAGCGCAGCCGGGCCTCGGCCCGGCTGCGCTCAAAGATCAAACTGGGGAATATTCAACCGGTGGAAATGGGGAGTATTGGGGCGGCGGTGACAATTGGCCGCGCAGGTGAGAGACCCTCGCCTGCTCGACTTGTTGCGCCAGGCAATAGAGCGCACGGTTGAGCGCGGAGGTTTGTACCGCGACATCCGCACCGGCATCTCGCGCGGTTGCCCCTTGAGCCAGCTGCTGGGCGCGCTCTACCTCAAGCGCTTGGACGACCGCATGACTCGAAGCGGGCTGTTTTATGTGCGCTATATGGACGACATATTAGTGCTGGCCAAGACACGCGCTGGCAGTTGCGCCGCGCAGTGCGTATGCTCAACATCTGTTTTGACGAACTCTCGCTCTCGCGAGCCCCCGACAAAACCTTCATCGGGCGTATCGAACGCGGTTTTGACTTTCTCGGGTATTCCTTCTGCCGCGGGCCCCTACGGCTAGCGCGGCGCACGCTGGCGCATCACGCGGCGCGGCTTCATCGGCTTTATGAGATCGGGTAGGAGGCGGAGTCACCCCCGCCGTCCTCCCACACCACCGTACGTGCGGTTCCGCATACGGCGGTTCATGATTGAATCTGGAAGCGCCGGTGAGTATCCACCAGCGACACCAGCCCCATGTGGTCGAAGAAGGCTTTCGGGAACGCGTGGTTCATGTGGCTGGCTCCGGCGTTCCACCAGGCACCGCGCCCGTTGGTTGCCGAGCGCCACGCGCGCTCCTCCTTCAATCCTCGCTTCATCAGCATCTTGGCCCGGGCGTAGGTGCGCTTGCATTGACGCGCTCGTCTGGCCTGCACTGGTGTGTGTGGCGGTGGCGCAAGTGCCCTTCAATACGGGAATCATCGGCGTGACTGCAATTGCGTTCGCAATGACCTCAGCAGTACGCAGAACACACCGAGCGCTCAGGAACAACGAACGTTACTGGTTCACGACCTGGCGGTGGGGACTATCGGTTGTGGCAATGATGTCGTTGGCTTTGACGATGAAGTTGCTGATGCAGTAGCAAGCGACACCGTTGGCGCTCCTGAACGCGACGACGCAGCTGACACCACCGAACCGGGCCAACACACGGTAATGCAGTTACGGTGATTGATGTCGCGGGAGCGGTCTAATGTGCGACAGTGGGTCTCGCAACACTCCAGTGGTCGAGATCAGAACGGCGCCATGCAACCGCACGCCCGGCCAGTCGGACCGGTGACGGAAATTGGCGTTCAGCGATCAATCGGTAGATGGTCGAGCGACCGAGCCCGGTCATGCGCACAACGGCTGGCATGCGCAAGAAGACGGCAGCTTGTGTGTCGTGTCCATTCAGGCTGGCTGTTGGATTGGAGTGGCGCATACGAATTTCTCAGGTTTCTCTTGGGGGTTCTGACTCTAGATGAGACTGGACCGTGCGCACGTGATGGATTTACGCGAAAAACTGTTGTCGCGCGCCGGTACTCGCTGTGCCGATCGATGGGTCTGTCTTGACGCTCCGCACGAAACGTAGATTGCTATGCGACACGCGGTGTCTCATTTTTGAGAAGTGATCGAAGGGGGCCGAAATTTCGGACACGGTTCGGACACGAGGGCCTGAAATGCAAAAGGGGTTAGCGACAAATGTCGCTAACCCCTTGATTTTCTTGGCTCCCCGACCTGGGCTCGAACCAGGGACCTACGGATTAACAGTCCGGCGCTCTACCAACTGAGCTATCGAGGAATTGGCGTCAATTCTAAAGGCATCTTTTGACACATCAATCACCACGTGACTTGGGCCGACAGCCGTGCGCTGCGCGCGGGCAACGGGAAAAGGTAAGCGTGGCCAAACTGGAAGGGCGATTCGCGCCACGCTCTACGGTCGAACAGGTTGTCGATACCGGCGCGCCAGGTCAGTGTGGCGGCATTGACTCTGTGCCGGTAGCGCAGGGATACATCGGCGCGGGTATAGCCAGGGATGCTGATGCTGTTGTCAGGCAGCACCATGCGCTGACCTTGGTGCAAGACACTCCCCACGACGTCTAAGCCGTGAACAGCGCCGACACGATAGCGCGCCCGCAGCTTTACGGTGTGGT
>JAOTTZ010000188.1 GCA_029864165.1 Burkholderiaceae bacterium | reverse complement strand
GATGATGCTGAGCTTGCGCTTGGCGGTGTCGAAGCGCGCCTCGACCCACCGGCCTTCGGTGTCGAACTCGGCGCTGCCGATGCCTTGGACGACCTCAGTCGGGTCCGCACGGGTATAGATTCCCACGCCGGAGTATCCCTTCTTGTCGGCGAAGTGAAAATGGCCTCGCAGCCCGGCAACCGTATCGAAACGCCCTGCTAAGTCCCCCGCCTGGGCTTTGATTTCCTGCACGCCCATACAATCTGCGCCCAGCGTATCGGCCCAGGCGGCCCAGCCTTTGCTGGCTGCCGAGCGGATACCGTTGAGGTTCAACGAAACCAGTCGCAGCACAGGATTCCTTGATGAAGAGTGTCCCGACAGAGACGGTGGCAGGCGATGCGTTAGCACAGGAGTTCGTGAAGTTCGCGGTAGAGGCGGGCGTACTGCGCTTTGGCGAATTCAAAACCAAGGCCGCTCGGCTTTCACCCTACTTCTTCGACGCAGGCTTGTTCAACGATGGCGCCAAGCTGGGCAGGCTCGCTCAATTCTATGCGCGGCGCTTGCAAGCTTGTGGCATCGAATTCGACGTGGTTTTTGGCCCCGCGTACAAAGGTATCACGCTGGCATCCGCGTTGGCCGTCGAACTCGCGCGACTGGGCCAGAATGTGGGCTATTGCTACAACCGCAAAGAACCCAAAGATCATGGCGAGGGCGGCTCGCTGGTGGGCGCCGAGTTGTCCGGCCAGGTCTTGATCATCGATGACGTGCTTTCCGCCGGTACCTCGGTGCGCGAGTCTGTCGGGCTGATCGAGTCGGCTGGGGGCAAGCCCTGCGGCGTCATCGTTGCCCTTGACCGCCAGGAAAAAACCATTGGTGGGGGCGCAGAGGCATCAAGGTCAGCAGCTCAGTTTATTGAACAGGAAATGTGTTTAAATGTTTCGGCGATTGCTCGGTTGCACGACCTGTTGCACTATCTGCAATCCAACGCGGATCCGATGTTGAGCGCTCACTACGCTCGCGTGGCCGGATATCGTGAGTCCTACGGAGTTTGAACCCACAATGAGCAGTTAACGGCACCTCCGCTGGTTACACACCGCATGAACCTTGAGTTTGCACCCCTGGACTGCTCTCACCCATTGAGCACGAGCACGAGACATCCGAGCCCGCCACGCTGCGATACGCTCGTGGCTATCGCAATAGACAACAAAAGACCGCTCCTCACGGCTTTGCTGTTTGTTTTTGCTGTGAATGCTTACCCGAGTATCTACTCGTGTGTCGACGCAAGCGGCAGGCGCATTACCGCCGACCGCCCTATTGTCGAATGCATCAGCCGTGAGCAGCAACTGCTGAACACCGATGGTTCCGTGCGCAAAGTTTTGCCACCGACGTTGACGGCCGAAGAGCTCGCCGCGGTCGAGGCAGCTGAGCGAAAAACCGCCGCTGACCGCGCCACCAAACAAGACGCAGTCCGCCATGACCGTAATCTGATGGCTCGTTACCCGAACGAGGCCAGACACCGCCGGGCCCGCGAGTCGGCATTGAACGACACGCGCCGGGCGATCAGCCTTTCCGAGCGCAGATTGAAGCTGCTGGCCGATGAGCGTAAGCCGCTGCTCGACGAAGCCGAGTTCTATATTGGCCGGCCGCTGCCAGGCCATCTCAGGCGCGCGCTGGACGCAAACGATGCCGCCGTTGGCGCGCAACACACGCTGATACAGAATCAAAGAGCCGAGGCGGTGCGTATCGACGCCTTGTATGACGCCGAGCTTGAGCGGCTCAAGCGTCTGTGGGGCGGCGCCAGACCGGGCTCGGTAGGCCCACCCTCTGCAGAAGCCGCATCGACGGCCGCAGTTTCTGCGCCACTGAAGTCGGCCGAAGAGTAGCCGCCCGCGGCCGGCGGTTACCGGCACGCAAACCTCGTCGAGCACATAAGGCCCAGCGGGCAAGGCACAGACGATTCTGCTTTCAGCTTGGTGCAGTGTTGCACGCTATTCAGCACCTAAAAACAGCGCCTTTGGCCCCGTAGCGCCGTTGCAAAACCTTGCCGGCTCAGTCTCGCAATAGCTTTGGCTTTGGCTATTGCTGTAGTTTGCGCCTAGCTACAGGCGCAAACGCATCGCTTTTATAGGTACCGCATGGCGTGCAACACTACACGAGCTTTTTCTTCAGCAACTCGGTTACCAACGCCGGGTTGGCCTGGCCCTTGCTGGCTTTCATGGTTTGGCCCACAAGCGCATTGAAGGCTTTGTCTTTGCCGGCACGGTACTCATCAACCGACTTTGTGTTCGCAGCCAGCACTTCGTCGAGAATCTTTTCAAGCGCGCTGGCGTCGCTCATCGGCTTGAGCCCATGGGCCTCGACCAACGCATCGATCGTGTCCTTGAGCGGCAAGTTGTCGTGCTCGGGCACACGGTAAGAACGCGAGCCGTCGGGGCTGACGATGCCTATGGCCCATAGCAACTCGAACAGCCGCTTGGCGTGGTTGTTCAATAGGCTGCCGTCGGCCACGCGGGATATAACTTGGGCCAGCGCATCTGGGCCGACAGGGCTCAACTCAATGCCAATGCTCTCGGCGTTGAGCTTGCGCGAGACTTCACCCATCAGCCAATTGGTGACCAGCTTGGGCTTTCCACAGGCCCTCACCGTGTCTTCGAAGTAGGCGGCAAAAGCCTTGCTTTGCGTCACCATCGCCGCGTCGTAAGGTGCAAGTCCGAACTCTTGCTGCAAACGCGCGGCCATGACACCGGGCAGCTCCGGCATCGTCGAGCGCAGTCGTTCTATCCAGTCGGCGGCAATTTGCAGCGGCGGCAAGTCGGGGTCGGGAAAGTAGCGGTAATCATGCGCGTCTTCTTTGGTCCGCATAACGCGGGTTTGACCGGTGTCGGCGTTGAACAGCACGGTTGCCTGCTGCACTTGACCACCGTCTTCGATCAAGTCGATTTGCCACTGAACCTCGTAGTCGATGGCTTGCTGCAGAAACTTGAAGCTGTTGAGGTTCTTGATCTCACGCCTGATGCCGAACGGCGTACCGGGCTTGCGAACCGACACATTGGCGTCACAGCGAAACGATCCCTCTTGCATGTTGCCGTCGCATATGCCCAGCCACACGACCAAGGCGTGCAAGGTGCGGGCGTATTCAACCGCCTCCGCACTAGAGCGCATGTCGGGTTCGGTGACAACTTCCAACAAGGGCGTGCCCGCTCGATTCAGGTCTATGCCCGTCTGTCCCGAGTAATCCTCATGCAGCGATTTGCCGGCGTCTTCCTCCAGGTGCGCGCGTGTGAGATGGACTACTTTTTTTTGAGAACCTGACGAAGCGGCGATGTAAAACTCGATGACCCCACCCCACACGACCGGGATTTCGTACTGACTGATCTGATACCCCTTGGGCAGGTCCGGATAGAAATAGTTCTTGCGCGCAAAGACCGAAAGTGGCGCGATCGTTGCGCCCACCGCCAGGCCGAAGCAGATCGCCCGCTCGACCGCACCGCTGTTGAGCACCGGCAAAGTGCCCGGCAACGCCAGATCGACTGCACAGGCTTGGGTGTTGGGCAGTGCGCCAACGGCGGTCGACGCGCCGCTGAAGATCTTGCTCGCGGTCGAAAGCTGAACGTGCGTCTCGATGCCGATCACGACTTCGAAGCCACGGACGAGGGGTGTCACTTGCTGGCCCTCCGCACACACCAAGGTGAAACAGCTGGACAACTGCAGTCTCGCGGGTCGGCGAGTTCTATCGCAGAGCGCGTAGCAAGGAACAAATTGTTCAGCAACGGAGTGTTCATAGGGCTAGGTATACGCTGAGCGCAAATCACTGCGGCGGCGAACGGCGGTGCCAATCAGTCGCACGTTGGAAGGCGTGCGCCGTGTGCAGCACGCGCCCCTCGTCGAAATAGTTGCCGATCAACTGCAACCCCACCGGCAGCCCACCTTCGCCAAAGCCAGCTGGCACGCTCATTCCCGGTAGCCCAGCCAAGCTCGCCGGCAGCGTGAAGATGTCGGCAAGGTACGCGGCCACTGGATCGTCGCGCTTGCCGTCGATTTTCCAGGCCACGTTCGGCGCGACCGGGCCGGCAATCAGATCGCACTGCGTGAAGCAGCGCTGGAAGTCGTCAGCGATCATGCGGCGCAACTTCTGCGCCTGCAAGTAGTAAGCGTCATAGTAGCCGTGGCTCAGCACGTAAGTGCCGATCATGATGCGCCGCTTGACCTCGGCGCCGAAGCCTTGAGCGCGGGTTTTCTTGTACATGTCTTCCAAGTCCGCATAGCTCTGCGCGCGGTGGCCGAATCGCACGCCGTCGAAGCGCGCGAGGTTGGCGCTGGCCTCGGCTGGCGCGATGATGTAGTAAACCGGGATTGCCAATTCGGTGCGCGGCAGGCTGACGTCGACCAAGGCCGCACCCAGTTTTTCGAGTTCGGCCAGCGCAGCGCGTATCGCGCCGTCGACGTCCGCGGCGAGTGCCGCTGGAAAGAATTCCGTCGGTAAACCGATGCGTAACCCGGCCAGCGGCTTGGCGCCGCTGGCACCCGCATGGGTGCTGATCGTCTGCGCGTGGAAGTCTTGCGGCGGACGTTCGGCGCTGGTCGAGTCAAGCGGGTCGAACCCGCTCATCGCCGACAGCAGCAATGCGCAATCCTCGGCGCTGCGCGCCAGCGGCCCGGCTTGGTCCAGACTCGACGCAAAGGCGATCAACCCCCAG
>JAOTTZ010000187.1 GCA_029864165.1 Burkholderiaceae bacterium | reverse complement strand
TCGCCGCGGCTTTCAAGAGGTCAACGTGGCTTTGGGCGGTTCACTGCACCAGGCGGAGCAGGAGGTGCCCGGTAAGCGTAATCATCGTGCGCATGATGACGCGCCGCCCCCCGTGCCAATATGACCTGCTACATCTACCCCCGAGAGATTAGTGAGCAAAGAGGTAGGTATGAAGATCAATCATCAATCGAAGTTCACGATGAACGCAGCGAAGAGTTCTTCCGATCCGGGCGCATCGCAAGGAGCCCGTAGGGCGAGTGGAGATGCGCCCGGATCGGCGCCCCCGCCGATCCAGCCCGGTACCGACTCGGAGGTTGTGCCGCGCGCCCGGCGCCGGTACTTCTCCAACGCCGACAAACGCCGAATTTTGCAGGCCGCCGACCGATGCACCAAGCCCGGCGAGGTCGGTGCGCTGATGCGCCGTGAGGGTGTGTACTCGTCGTCCTTGAGCACCTGGCGACGCCAGCGCGAAGCTGCCGATTTGGCTGCGCTGGCGCCCCATAAGCGCGGCCCCAAGGCAGACTCGGCCCGAGTCGAGGCGCTGCACATCGCGCAGCTCACGCGCGAACGCGACAGCTTGCGCAGCCAGCTCGACAAGGCGCAGCTGGTGATCGAAGTCCAAAAAAAAGTTGCCTCGCTGCTGGGTGTTCTCACAGCCGACAACAAGCCAGAGAGCACTTGATGGTCGGCGTGCGAGAACTCATCCCCGCCCTGGGGGCTGGCGCGGCTTGCCAAGCCATGGGCCTGTGGCGTGGCACGGCTGCGCGGCAGCAGGCGCGCTCACACCGCTTGGCACTGATTGGCCCGCCGGCACCACGCGCGCCGCGGCCTCGTCCACCCTTGGCGCTGTGCGTGCAGGAGCAGCAGGTGTTACTCAATACCCTTAACGGCGAACGCTTCGTCGACGCCGCGCCGGCAGCCGTGCACGCCACGCTGCTGGGCGAGGGGCTCTACCTGGGCTCGGTACGCACCATGTACCGCCTGCTGGCAACCAGCGGCGGCTGCGTCGAGCGACGCAATCAGCTCACTCATCCGGCCTATACCAAGCCCGAGCTGCTGGCGCTTGCGCCCAACCAGGTCTGGTCCTGGGACATCACCAAACTCAAGGGGCCGGCCAAATGGACGTGCTTTCACCTCTACGTGATCCTGGACATCTTCAGCCGCTACGTCGTGGGCTGGCTCATCGCCGCTCGCGAGAGCGCCGATCTGGCCCAGCAGCTCATCGCCGACACCGTAGCGCGCCATGGCGTCGAGCCGGGCGTGCTGACCCTGCACGCTGATCGAGGTGCGGCCATGCGCTCCAAACCGGTGGCCTGCCTACTGGTCGACCTGGATGTCGCCAAGAGCCACAGCCGGCCTCACGTCTCCGACGACAACCCGTACTCGGAGTCGCAGTTCAAAACCATGAAGTACAGGCCCGACTTCCCCGAGCGCTTTGGCAGCATCGAGGATGCACGCGCCCATTGCCAAACCTTCTTCCCTTGGTACAACGCCGTGCACTGCCACTCGGGCATAGGCTACATGACGCCACACAGCGTCCACTACGGACAGGCCCAGGCCATACGCGCCACGCGCCAGGCCACCCTCGACGCCGCGTTCGTTGCTAACCCCAACCGCTTCAAAAACAACAGACCGCGGCTGCCCGCTATGCCAACCGCCGTGTGGATCAACCCACCACTACAGGAGAAAAACCAATCCCACGACACCCAAACCTGCACAGTAAATTCATGACGCCAGGTGTAGCAAAGTCATTGACACGTTCCGTAGTTGAAGAATACTTCAAATGGTTTGCTGTTTCAAGGTCAAAGCGACAGAGACTGACCGATGGTTTGGCGGATAAGGGAAGCACCTGCAGTCGTATATCCGGCATCTGAAGTGGGCTCTGTAGTGGCCCGTGCCGACATGGCATCTGCGTCATCGGTGCGCCGATGCATACCGCTTGACCATGATGGCTGTGAGCACCGCATCGAGTTGCGTGACGTCATGCTCATTGGCGCCGGTCACGGTGAACGACAAGGGGACGCCGCGGTCGTCCACCAGCAGGTGACGCTTGCTGCCTCTTTTCCCCGGTCGGCAAAGTTCTCGCGATCGGAGGCCTCCGGGCGCGCGCGTACACATGTCAGGCTTTACTTTGACCATCCAGCGCGCAAAAATCCAACGCTCAAGGTTTCAACGTGCGGGCATATCAGCATGTCAACGCTACTTCTCGAAGACGACCTCGACCTCGGCGAGGTCGTCTTCCACCATCTATCGGCTGCCGGCCACCGAGTGCATTGGTGCAAGCTGCTCGCGCAGGCTCGTGAAGCCGAAGCAGTAGACCTCGCCTTGCTTGATCTAGGCCTGCCCGACGGCGATGGGCTGTCGTTGCTGCGCGAATGGCGCAGCGCGGGTCGCCGTCTGCCGGTGATTGTGCTCACCGCGCGTGATCAGGTGAGTGACCGCATTCGAGGCTTGCAGGCGGGTGCCGACGACTATTTGGTTAAACCCTTTGACCTCGATGAAATGCTGGCGCGCATAGACGCGGTACGTCGCCGTACCGAACGCCGTCGTGCCGATCGCGGGGTGCGGCGCACCACGATGGGTGTTTCGTTGGACTTGTCGGCACGCGTCGCTCAACGAGAGGGTCAGCCCATCGAGTTGACGGCGATGGAGTGGGCGGTACTGGCGCTCATCGCGCGTCAACCTGGTCGCATCTTCAGTCGTAGCAGCATCGAGGCCGAGCTCTTGGGCCGTGGTCTGGCCGAGGGCGATAGCAACTCGCTGGAAGTCATCGTGAGCCGGCTGCGCAAGAAACTGGGGGCGAGTGCCATCAGCACGCACCGTGGCTTGGGATATCGCTTCGATGTTTAGGGTCTGTTGGCATACGAACTGCACCTGCGTGAGTACCCTAAGCGGGCGCAATCTAGGCGCAAAGCGCAGTCGGGTTGGTTACCCGGCGAGCATTTGCAACGACGAGTGCGCCCGCTTAGGGTACTCACCCGAAGGGCCGGGGTGGGCAAGGGCGCATAGCGTCGTTGCGGCCCTTGCACGGGGGGCCACGCCGAACTGCGGTCCGCGTCTAGCCCTGCACCCTTGCCCGCCTCGGCGCAGGTGCAATTCGTATGCCAACAGACCCTAGTGCTACTCGGCCCGCCGCGCCTTGGGCACTCGAAGCTCGCTTGCGCTCGCGCCTACTGTTGATGTTGGTGGGCCTGTGGTTGGCCGGCGCGCTGGTCGCATTGATTGGCCTGCGCGAGGGAACTGGTGCGGTGCTCGACAGCGCGCTGGCCGAGACTGCGCAACGACTGCTTGTTTTGCCCGAAGCGGCGCTCGACAACGCCGAGGACTACACCGTGGCAGGGGGGATGCGAGAGGACGACGAGTATGTCATTTATCAGGTGTTCGACGCTGCGGGACATTTGCGTTTGCGTTCGCACAAGGCCCCTCAGGCACCACTGGCTCCAACCGCTGCCGACGGCATGAGCGACCATGGCCGTTGGCGTGTGCACACGCTGACGCGGGTGGACGGACAACGCCGCGTCCATGTGGCCGAATCGCAGGCGCGCCGCGGCCAAGTGCTGTGGACAAGTGGCCTGTGGTTGATTGCGCCGTTACTGGCGCTGCTGCCAATCGCCGCGCTGGTTTTGCATCTCGTGCTGCGCGCTGGCTTTCGCACGCTGGAGCGTGCCCGCCTCGCGCTGGCCGAGCTGTCGGCGCACGAACCAAGGCATGTCTCGGTCAACGACATGCCGCTAGAGCTGCAGCCTCTGTTGGAAACCGTCAACTCGCTGATGGCGCGGGTTCAGATGCTGGTCGATGCAGAGCGCGCTTTCACAGCGCGTACCGCGCATGAGCTGCGCACGCCATTGGCAGCAGCGCGCGCACAGGCGCAGCGCCTACTCAAGGACGCAACCGAGGCCGGCTTCGGCGACAAGGCGCAGATGCTATTGCGTCAGCTGGACCGCATCACGACGCTCGCGACAAGGCTCTTGCAGCTTGCTCGCATCGAGTCTGGTGTAGCGTTACGGCGCGAACCGGTTGATCTGGCCCTGCTGTGCAGGGTGTTGGTCGATGAGTTTGCGCAAGCGCGGCGTACCGGCAAGCTGACGTTGGAGCTGCCTGAAATCGCACCAATGGTTCAGGGCGACGTTGATGCGCTGGGAATTGCGCTGCGCAACTTGATCGACAACGCGCTCAAGCACGCTGGGGCTGCAGCGCGAGTCAGCGTTCGAGTAGGTCCGTCGTGTGTAAGCGTTACCGACAATGGCCCCGGCGTCGCGACTGAAGAGCTGGCCCGCTTGGTGCGCCCTTTTGAACGCGGTACGGTAGTCGCGGACGGTAGCGGCCTGGGCTTGTCCATGGTGGAAATGATCGCCCGCCAGTCCGGTGCGCGGCTAGAGCTGCGCTCGCCAGTACAGGGCACGAGCGGCTTCGAAGCGACGATTAGGTTTGCAGCGGCGGCTTGAGACGCTGCGCGGTTGCGTTTCGTCGTCATGCCGACAACGCTTGGGCTTATTTGGTTGCATTTCTTTACCGCGTCGTTCAGCTTCGGTTCATGTGTCAGCACTAGAGTCAGCCTGTCCGCAGATTTGTTCAACCATCTTGGCTAGGAGTATTCCGCTATGAACCGATTCAAACTCGCCAATGCCGTGGCCACAGTCGTTGCGGCCATGACAGCGGGGACGGCAAGTGCCAGTGTCGTTGGCAGCCTTTCCAACTTCGACGTGATC
>JAOTTZ010000186.1 GCA_029864165.1 Burkholderiaceae bacterium | reverse complement strand
GTGCGGGCGTGAGGCCGCTGTGCAAAGAGACTATGTGCCGCCGCGCCGGCCCACCGGAAAATCGCTCGGCAAAACGCGACTCCAGTTGTGGGGTGAGGTTGATTTCGGGCACCAGCACCAATACCTGACGGCCCTGCGCCAACACTCTTTCAGCCTCGCGCAGGTACACCTCGGTTTTCCCGCTGCCTGTTGCACCATGCAGCAGCACCACAGGAGGGGCATTGTTCAGGGTCAGTTGGCTCAGGCTTGCCAGCGCATGCGCTTGTTCCGGGCTAGGCGGAGGCGGCGCAGCGTGCGCTAAGCTATGCGCGTGAGCGTGCTCGGACGGCAAGGTCTTGTGCAGTCTCGCGATGCGCGTGTGCAGTTGCGCGTTACCTAGCTTTCTCAACTCGTAGGGCAGTGCTGCCAGCGCAACCTCGCCTACGCTGCGCTGGTAGTAGCCAGCGGCAAAGGTCACCAGTTCGCACCACGTCAACGACAGTGGCGGTACGGCGGACAGTACTTCTCGCACAGCACGCAAAGCCACTGGTCTGTCGTTGGGCTGGGCAAGGGTACCGGACTCCGCGGGCCAAACCACCCCGGTCAAATCTCGCCGGCCCAACGGTACGCGAACCAACAACCCCGGCGCGAGCGCTTGCTCACTGGCATAGTCCAGCGGAGCGCGCAATCCCGTGTGCTGCGGGGTGTCTACTGCCACTTGAACGCGGCACAGCTGATCCATACAAGCCGAAATTTGAGTTATGCGGTAGTGCTCAACTTTTGCTCAAACAGTACTCGCAAGTGCGTGATTTCACTACTGTTTAGCAGCTATTCACTGCAGCTGTGGGTAACTTTGTGGGTAAGCCGCCCGAAGACGCGCCAAAGGCTTGATTTACCTTGGTTGCGACTGCGTTGCCCCTTTTCGCAGCAGGTGATGGATGCCAATAAAATCAACGACTTACCTTGTTTATCCGCTGAGAGGCACGCGTTGGGGTGGCGCTATGTCGATTTTTGGGGATAAGTCAAGAAGTGCTGTAACGATTTCGTTATTTTGCGCACAAGAAAACGGCTTGACATTGGCGAAAACACGGCGCCTGAGTCGCGTGCGCGAGTTGTTCGATTCGGTCCGCATCAGACTAGCACCGAAGCGTTCGGAGTTCGCATACGACGCGAAAGCCGATGGACCGCTTCGACCAGCACGCCGACGTTTTCGGGCGCTGTGCGTTGGCTGACGCCGTGACCTAAATTGAAGATGTGTCCGGTGGCGTCGCTAGCTTGGTCAGGTGCAGCGAAACTCTCCAGCACCTTCAGCGCTTGCGCTTCGATTTGGGCGGTGCCGGCAAGCAACACGGCAGGGTCGAGGTTGCCTTGCAAGGCCACGTGCGCACCAACGCTTTCACGGGCCTTGGCCAGGTTCACGGTCCAATCGAGGCCGATGACGTCGGGCTGCAGCGCCGCGATCTCATCGAGCCAAAGCCCGCCCCCTTTGGTAAACACGATGCGTGGCACCCGCGTGCCTTCGTACTCAGTTCTTACTTGCTGCAGCACGCGCTGCGTGTAGGCCAAGCTGAACTGCTGGAACGCGCCGTCAGCCAATACGCCACCCCAACTGTCAAAGATCATCACGGCTTGTGCGCCAGCCTCAATCTGCGAATTCAGGTACACCGCTACCGCGTCGGCGTTGACCGTGAGCACCCGGTGCATCAAGTCGGGGCGGCTATACAGCAGGGACTTGACTAGGTGATAGTCGTCAGATCCCGCACCTTCGACCATGTAGCAAGCCAGTGTCCAAGGGCTGCCTGAAAAGCCGATCAGTGGCACACGCCCGTTCAAGGCTTTGCGAATACTGGCAACAGCATCGAACACATAACGCAACTTGGCCATGTCGGGCACTTCGAGTTTTGCCACCGCGGCTTCGTCACGCACAGGCCGAGCAAAGCGCGGCCCTTCGCCCAGCGCAAAGCTCAATCCCAGACCCATGGCGTCCGGCACGGTGAGGATGTCGCTGAACAAGATGGCCGCGTCGAGCGGGAAACGATCCAGCGGTTGCATGGTCACTTCGGTGGCGAAATCCGTGTTGCTTGCCAGCGCCATGAAGCTCCCAGCCTTGGCTCGCGCGGCGCGATACTCGGGCAAGTAGCGCCCGGCCTGGCGCATCAGCCACACGGGTGTGTAAGCGGTGGGCTGGCGCAAACAGGCACGCAAGAAGGTGTCATTGTGCAAGGGCGCAATCATCCCTTGCATTGTCGCAAACAGTGGCACACACTCAGGCCTACGCTGTGCTGTGGTTGCAGCGGTAATACGTGGAAGAAGCTATCCGTGAATAAGGCGGCCCTGAAACTCGCGATCATCGGCGCCGGGCCCGTTGGCCTAAGCTTGGCGCTGCACGCTGCGCGGACGCTGCCGCGAGCACATGTCACGCTGTTCGACGCACGGCCGGCGGAATTTGACGTATTGCGTGACCCGCGCACTTTGGCGCTGTCACTCGGCAGCGTGCAGTTTCTGCAACGGCTGAACGCTTGGGATGAAGCGTCGGCACAGCCAATACTTGAAGTGCATGTGTCGCAGCAACCGCCCGGCGGTAGTCTGTTCAGCCAAGGGGAACCTGAGTTGCGCATTCGCGCCATCGATGAAGCCGTCCCCATGCTCGGCGCCGTGCTCAGCTACGGCCATGTTGTGGCTCCGCTGCAAGCTGCATGGCTAGCGGTCAGCGCCCGCGAACCGCAGCGGCTGCATTCGCGCTTTGGCACCCCAGTCGCTGCGCTCAAGCGTCTTGGCAATGAGACCGGCGCTGGCGTCGAAGTAAACTTCGGCGGCGCCGAGTGTTTCGACCTGGCCGTGGTGGCCGAAGGTGGTGTGTTTGCCGACCAAGTTCGAAAATCGCTCACGCACGACTACAAACAGACCGCTTGGGTGGGCCAGGTGACGTTGCAGGGCGGCGCTCGTGGTGTCGCTTACGAGCGCTTTACGCGCCACGGCCCCGCGGCGCTGTTGCCGTTGCAAACAAATGGCGAGGAGCCACAGCGCGCCGCGCTGGTTTGGTGCGTGCCCAGCGACGACGATCCGGTACGAGACCTGAGCGAGACGCAACGCTTGTTTGCGCTCAACCATATCTTCCACCCTTCGGTGGGACAGCTCACGAGCGTCAGCGCACTCAAGCATTTTGCCCTGGGCTTGAACGCGGAACGTACGTTGGTGCAAGGCCGAGTTGTTCGCATAGGCAACGCCGCGCAAACCCTGCACCCGGTTGCCGGGCAGGGCCTTAACGTCGGCCTGCGCGATGTGTTCGAACTGGCGCGCTCACTGGCGGTCAGCGACGACACAGACCGCGCGCTGCGCCGCGTGGAATGGCGCCGTGCAGCCGATCGCTGGAGCATGATAGCCACCACCGACTTTTTGGCGCGCAGCTTCACCTGGCGGTTGCCGGGGTTGGGCGCAGCGCGTGGGCTGGGTCTTGCCGCCTTGCAGGCCTTCGCGCCGGGGAGGTCAGCGCTGGCCCGACACATGATGTTCGGTCGGCGGTAAGCGCTGGGCCACTTCACCCGCGTTCACTGGCTCTCGCCAAACTTGTTGTCGATGAGCGTCAACAGCGCGTCCAGCGCGGCCTGCTCGTCGCTGCCGTCAACTTCGAACGTCACCTCGGCACCTATACCAGCGGCCAGCATCATCACGCCCATGATGCTTTTGGCGTTGACTCGGCGGCCGTTGCGGCTCATGAAGATTTCGCTGCTGAAACTCGAAGCCAGCTTGGTCAACTTGGCCGACGCACGCGCATGCAGCCCGAGCTTGTTACTGATGGTGGTCTGGGCTGTGATCATGAGTACCAAGTCTCGGCGACGGCGTCTGCGGACCCGTCGGTGCGACTTGCACCACGCCTTGCGTCGCTCCGCCCAGCGCGCGAGCGACCACGGCGTCTAGCGATTCGTGGGCATAGCACAGCGACCGCCACAACATGGGCACGTTGACGCCGGCAACAACGCTGACCTGTGCGCCCTCGGCCAAGCGCAGTGCCACGTTGCATGGCGTGGCACCGAGAACGTCGGTGAGAATCAGCGCCTCGGGGTTGCGGACGCGCCGCAACAACGCCCTGGCCTGGGCTTCGACCGTGTCCGCCGGCATGTCCGCGGGCACGTCGAAAGCTTCGAGTGTCTGAGAACAATTCGGGAAAGTGTGCTCAGCCACCGACTTGAGTGCCGAAGCGAGCGGCGCGTGAGCAATGATCAGTATCCCGGGCATGATCGGGGATTATCGGTATTCCAGGCGGGCTGGTTCGACCCAGGCGCCGACAGCGCCTTCAGTCGGCGTGGCCGGCCAGTGAGGACGGTGTACCGAAGGGCGCGTGGTCTACGCCGCTGCTGGCGCGCGCGCGCTCAGCGTAGCGGTTGAAGCGCCAAGCGGTGCCTTCCATGGTGATTCGCCGCCAAGTGCAGCGCTTCTGGGCGGGCGTCATCTCAGGCCAGCGTTGAACCTCGCCAAACGTTCGCCCGCAGCCCTTACACACATCGTCGCCCTGGCTGGTAGAGCACACTGCGATACAAGGCGCGTCGCGTGTGGTGTGGTACCAGGCCAGCCACGCGGCGCGCGCATTGGGCGGCATGCTGCCGTCGTCGCACTCGCTCTCTTGGTAGTACACCAAGAGGGCGTATACCTGCGCCAAAGCTCTGACTTCCGCACACGCAGCAACACCATCGGGCGAGGGGCACCGCTCACGCCAGAAATTGATGGCCGCTTCGATATCGGTGATGTGA
>JAOTTZ010000185.1 GCA_029864165.1 Burkholderiaceae bacterium | reverse complement strand
CTGGTAGCGAGCGAGGTCGTCATATGGGGCCAGCCTATTTAGTTTGGATCGTAGCGCACATCATCACACCGTAGTACCGCTCAGTGCCAAAATTGATACAACTGCTAACAAGCTGCTGACAACAAGTTTCTTGGCCTCTCCCTGCAACTGGCGCGGCACACGCGTTCTGTGAGCGGTTTCGGGGAGATACCGCCACTGCGTGCCTTGTTCACCCAACGCCTGTCGACAGACAGGGCCTAAACTGCGACGCGTGGTGCGCGTTGCATCCATTGACGAACTGAAAGGAGGTTAGACGAACACGATGGAGATTGCCAAGAAGCTGGTGGGCCTTCGTAAACAAGTGAAGAACCTGGGCGCGCTGAATGCGCTGTTCGCGGACGACATCGTTAGCGTGCAGGCGGTGGCGATGCAAGGCATGCCGTAAGAAGCCGAGGGCCTCGCGAACGTAAGAGGGAAGAACGAGTAGTGGGTTGCCAATCACGAGATCTATTCCGCGTCGGTCACTGGCCTTAGCCGCTTGGCGCGCGTCACGCCAACTCCGGCCTATAATGGGCGTCCCTTGCGACCGTCAGCTGTCGTAAGGTGTCTCACAGCAGCTCAGAGCTTGTTGTGTTTTGCACGGCGTGGGTACTGTTTCACCCGCGACCGCAAGTCGATTTTGTAGTCTGTCAGGCCTGTGGCCCGGCGCCGGCTCCATACCAGGAAACAAATATGTCAAACGCCAGCCTGAACAAGGCCGAGATCATCAAGGACAATGCGCGCAGCGCGACGGACACCGGGTCGTCAGAGGTGCAGGTGGCGATACTGACCGCTCGCATCAACGACTTGATGCCACACTTCAAGACCCACAACAAAGACCACCATGGCCGCCGCGGTCTGTTGAAGATGGTCAACCGTCGCAAGCGCCTGTTGGCCTATCTGAAAGACCGCAACGCCGAGCGCTACGTCGCTTTGATTCAAAAACTCGGCCTGCGCAAGTAAGCACGAGACACGAGACGAGTACGAAAGCCTGTCTGGACCGGCCAGTTCAGGCTTTTTTTTTGGAGTTGGGGCCCCCGGGCAACTGCTGTGTCATTCCAGCGCGGTTTCGCACCGTCGCAAGCCGCGCCGGAATGGCATTGATGTCCAGGTGACCACTGCTCCAGGCAACAGGGCGCTGCCACAGTTCGCGCCCAATTCACTGGAGAAACACATGAGCATGTTCAACAAAGTCAGCAAGACCTTTCAATGGGGCCCGCACTCTGTCACCCTGGATACGGGCGAGATCGCCCGCCAGGCCAGCGGCGCGGTGTTGGTCAGTGTCGAAGACACCGTAGTACTGGCGACTGTCGTCGCCGCCAAAAACGCCAAACCGGGACAGGATTTCTTGCCGCTGACGGTGGACTACGCTGAAAAGACTTACGCCGCGGGCAAGATTCCCGGCAGTTTTTTTAAGCGCGAAGGCCGCCCCAGCGAACTGGAAACCTTGACTTCGCGGCTGATCGACCGGCCGTTGCGTCCGCTGTTTCCGGATGGCTTTTACAACGAAGTGCAGGTCATCGTGCACGTGTTGTCGCTCAACCCGGAGGTGTCGGCCGACATTCCGGCGCTGATAGGCGCCAGCGCGGCGCTGGCGATCTCGGGCATTCCGTTCAACGGCCCCATCGGCGCGGCGCGCGTGGGTTATGTCAACGGTGAGTATGTGCTCAACCCCGGCAAGGCGCAGCTCGCCGAATCCAAGCTCGATCTGGTGGTGGCCGGTACGCAGGCCGCTGTGCTGATGGTCGAGTCCGAGGCCGACCAGTTGTCTGAAGAGGTCATGCTCGGCGGCGTGGTCTTCGGGCACGAGCAAAGCAAGATTGCGATTGCGGCGATCAACGAATTGGTGCGCGACGCCGGCAAGCCGGTTTGGGATTGGCAGGCACCGCCCAAGGACGGAGCCTTCATCGCCAAGGTGAACTCGCTGGCCGAGCCGGCTCTGCGCGCGGCGTATCAAATTCGCTCCAAGCAATTGCGCACGCAAGCTTGCCGCGAAGCCTACGCCGCGGTCAAATCGGCGCTGAGCGCCGAAGGCGCCGAGGTCGACGAAGTCCAGCTAGAGAGCCTGCTATTTGACATTGAGGCGCGCATCGTGCGCAGCCAGATACTCTCAGGCGAACCGCGCATCGACGGCCGCGACACGCGCACGGTGCGCCAGATCGAGATTCGCAACAGCGTTTTGCCGCGTGTGCACGGCTCGTCCTTGTTCACCCGCGGCGAAACGCAGGCCCTGGTGGCCGCCACGCTGGGCACAGAGCGCGACGCGCAACGCATAGACGCGCTGGCGGGCGAGTTCACGGACCGCTTCATGCTGCACTACAACATGCCGCCGTTTGCTACCGGCGAGGCGGGGCGCTTTGGCACGCCCAAGCGCCGCGAAGTCGGCCACGGCCGTTTGGCCAAGCGTGCGCTAAATGCTGTGTTGCCTAAGAAAGAAGACTTTCCGTACACCATGCGACTGGTCTCCGAGATCACTGAGTCCAACGGCTCGTCGTCGATGGCTTCGGTGTGCGGCGGCTGCCTTGCCTTGATGGACGCCGGCGTACCGATGAAGACGCACGTTGCGGGTATCGCCATGGGTTTGATCAAGGATAACAACCGCTTCGCCGTGCTGACCGACATTTTGGGTGACGAAGATCACCTGGGTGACATGGACTTCAAGGTCGCTGGCACCACCACGGGCGTGACCGCACTGCAAATGGACATCAAAATCCAAGGCATCACCCAAGAAATCATGCAAGTAGCCCTGGCACAGGCCAAGGAAGCGCGCATGCACATCCTGACGGAGATGCGTCAGTCGATGGGCGAGGCCAAGGCGGAGGTATCGCAGTTCGCACCGCGGCTGTATACGATGAAAATCAACACCGAGAAGATCCGCGACGTGATTGGCAAAGGCGGCGCGACGATACGGGCGCTGACCGAAGAGACCGGCACCACCATCGATATTGCCGAAGACGGCACCATCACCATCGCGTCGACCGACACCAGCAAGGCCGAGTACGCCAAAAAGCGCATCGAGGAAATCACCGCCGAGGTCGAGGTCGGCAAGATCTACGAGGGCCCTATCACCAAAATTCTCGACTTCGGCGCGCTGGTCAACCTGCTGCCCGGCAAAGACGGTTTGCTGCACATCAGCCAGATCGCGCATCAGCGGGTCGAGAAAGTCACCGACTACTTGAGCGAAGGCCAGATTGTTCGCGTCAAAGTGCTGGAGACCGACGAGAAAGGCCGCGTCAAGCTGTCCATGAAAGTGCTGATCGAGCGTGAGCCGCAGCCCGTGACGTAAATAAACCTGCTCCTGGCATGAAAGCGATTGAGATCACAGCCCCTGGCGGCCCTGAAGTGCTGCACCTTGCAGAGCGCGCTGCACCGGTAGCCGGCACCGGTGAGTTGCTGATCCGTGTGGCGGCTTCAGGCGTCAACCGCCCCGACGTGTTGCAGCGCAAGGGCTTGTACCCGCCGCCGCCTGGGGCCTCAGATATACCGGGGTTGGAAGTGGCTGGCCAGATCGTCAGTGGTGACACCGATGCAATGGCTACTGCCGGCTTGGGTGTGGACGACCATGTTTGCGCGCTCGTCGCCGGCGGTGGTTATGCCGAGTTGTGCGCTGCGCCCGTCGAGCAGTGCCTGCCAGTCCCCAAGGGTCTGGGTGATGTAGAAGCGGCTACCTTGCCCGAGACTTGCTTCACCGTTTGGTCCAACGTGTTCGACCGCGCGCGCCTGCAGCCCGGGGAGACGCTGCTCGTCCAAGGTGGCAGCAGCGGCATTGGCGTCACCGCGATCCAGTTGGCCAAGGCATTCGGCGCCAAGGTGATCGTCACCGCCGGCAGCGACGAGAAGTGTGCGGCCTGCCTGGCTCTCGGCGCCGACCACGCTATCAACTACCGTCAGCAAGACTTCGCCGATGAAGTTCGCCGCATCACCGATCAGCGTGGCGCGGATGTCATCCTCGACATCGTCGCGGGCGCCTACGTGGCGCGCGAAGTTGCCTGCCTTGCTGAAGATGGACGCCTGGTCATCATCGCGGTACAGGGCGGCGGCCAAGCGCAGTTCGACGCGGCTACCTTGTTGCGCAAGCGGCTTACGGTTTCCGGCTCAACGTTACGGCCACGAACGGTGGCGTTCAAGGCAGCGATCGCGAAAGCATTGAAGAAATACGTCTGGCCGCTGCTGGAGAGGGGGCGCGTCAAACCTGTCATCCACAAAGCCTTTCCCGCCGCCGAGGCAGCACAGGCGCACGCGCTGATGGAAACCAGCCAGCACATCGGCAAGTTGGTGCTGACTTGGTGAACAACGATATTGATTGGAGTACATGATGAAGCGTCGCAAACTGGTGGTTGGTAATTGGAAGATGCACGGCAACCGTGCAACCAACGCCGTGCTGCTGTCTGAACTGCTGCAAGGGCGAGCCGCATCGGGTTGCGACGTGGCGGTCTGCGCACCTTTCCCCTACCTCGCGCAACTGAAAGAAGTGCTGACGGGCTCCCCCGTCGCATGGGGAGCGCAGGATTGCTCGGCGTACGAATCAGGCGCCTACACCGGCGAAGTATCGCCGGCCATGCTGGCAGACTTCGGTTGCCGCTACGTCATCGTCGGTCATTCGGAGCGCCGCGCGATGCACGCCGAAAGTGACCAACTCGTCGCCGACAAAGCCAAGGTCGCGCTGGCGCATCAACTCACGCCTATCGTTTGCGTGGGCGAAACGTTGGCTCAGCGCGAT
>JAOTTZ010000184.1 GCA_029864165.1 Burkholderiaceae bacterium | reverse complement strand
CTCGCGAGTGTTGATTTCGACCTTCAGCTTCAGCGTCGCCTGCGGGGCCGACTCGGGGGCGAAGCGAAAGATCAGGTGCATCGAATGACCGGCCTGTTCGCGATTGCACTTTCCGAGCCAGGCAAGCGAGTCGCGGATGGCGTCCACAGTAGGGCCGTTGGGCTCTGCTTGCGTCTGGACCAAATCGATATCTTCCGAATACCGCAGCGGCTGCTTGAATAAGAGCTTGTGGATGGCCGTGCCGCCGCGGAACGCGATTTTTCCGGCAAGCGCTGGCGCGTTGAACAGGTCGCAGAGTGCGCGGCAGATGATTAGGTCCTGTTCGACCTGCGCCGGGTTCGGCCAAGGCGCATGCGCGCGCCAAGCCTGGGTGTAGGCCTGGGGGATCAAGCGTCCACCTCGATGACTTCGTTGAGCAACAGCTTCCAGGATGAATCGCGCTCCGGAACGTCCGCCAGTGCTGCAACGATAGGCTTGACGCCAGGGTCAAGGGGCGCGAAGTACCTCGCGCCGTCGGCGTACACGCGCAATGCCCGCGCCTGCTTGTTGTGGTCAGCCTGTTCGAGCAGGTAGCCCAGGCGGCGCACCGCGGCGCCTTCGTAGTGCACGGCGGCCCTTGCCAACCGGCGCGGATCGGCACGTGCGCCAAGGTCTTTGGTGATCTGTGCCACGCTGCCGAGGCCGCCCGCCCGATGCATGTAGCGCATGCAGTCGAGCAGCGTCAGCTCAACGCCAGCAACGACTGCGAAGCCGGCTGGCGTCTTGATCGCCTCGATGAGCGCTGGTTCGTTGCAAGCGGCAAAGGCCTCGGGCTCTTGGTAGATGAACTGCAAGCGATGCACGCCGAGCGTCAGATCGCGCAGCTGGCGTGGTGCCACCACCTGGAAGATCATGGCCGCCTGATGCGACGAGCCGTGATGGGCAGCCGCGCGCAGTAGCGACACCCGGTACCCCAAGCCTCGGTGCTTCATCAGTGGGTCGATCCATTCGGCCGGGTCTGCCGCCCCCGCCGCGCGATGTTCCGGGCGCACGATGAGGTAGAAGCCGTGCCGTGGATGGGCCAGCTTACCCTTGGCGACCGCACGCGTGAGTGCCGTTGACAGGGCGCTGCGGGCGATGCCGGACGCGACCGCTTCGTCGCGGCTGAACCAGCCCCGCCCTGCAACGAGGCGTCCGTCGATGAAGGCGTCCAGGACAGCCATGCCGAAGCATATGCGAATTCAGCCTCAATGTGCTCATTTTTGCATACGAAATGGTCGCAGTGACGGATCGCGGCTTGCTGGAACGGATCGGCGGTCTAGAAACAGCGTTGGACGCCATGAAACAGAAAACCCTAGTCGAATCAACAAACCGTGCTTATCCGGTTGTCACAGACAACGCCCCGGTCTCAGTTGATGTCACACAGAGGGACTGAACGAAGCGTCATGCTATTTTTTCGCACAAACCGTGGGTCAAGTGCCTGCGTAAAACGCACCACGCCATGCGGCTGTACGGGCCAGCATGCGTCTCATACGCATCTGTCTGTGACAACCGGATAAGCACGCAACAAACTAGGGTCTTCAGCGGGACCTCATGGGACGCCCTGAAATCGTGCTACATCGCGTCGATCATCACCTGGCCGAAGCCCGAGCAAGATACCTGCGTCGCGCCCTCCATCAGGCGGGCGAAGTCATAGGTGACTTTCTTGGACAGGATAGCTTTTTCCATGGCGCTGACGATCAGGTCCGCCGCCTCGACCCAACCCATGTGGCGCAACATCATTTCGGCTGAGAGAATCTCCGAGCCTGGGTTGACGTAGTCCTTGCCAGCGTACTTCGGCGCCGTGCCGTGCGTCGCTTCGAACATCGCGATCGAGTCGCTCATATTGCCACCGGGGGCGATGCCTATACCGCCAACCTGCGCGGCAAGCGCGTCCGACACGTAGTCGCCGTTCAAGTTGAGCGTGGCGACCACCGAATACTCGACCGGGCGCAGCAGGATCTGCTGCAAGAAGGCGTCGGCGATCACGTCCTTGATGACAATGTCTTTGCCAGTCTTCGGATTTGCAAACTTGCACCAGGGCCCACCGTCTATGGGCTTGGCACCGAACTCGTCACGCGCAAGGGCATAACCCCAATCACGAAAGGCCCCTTCGGTGAACTTCATGATGTTGCCCTTGTGCACCAGCGTCACGTTGGGCTTGTCGTTAGCTATGGCATACAGGATAGCCTTGCGCACCAGACGCTGCGTCCCTTCGCTGGAGACCGGCTTGACGCCTATGCCCGAAGTGTTGGGAAAGCGGATCTTTTTGACGCCGAATTCGTCGCGCAGGATTTTGATCAAGCGCTGGGCCTGCTCGCTGCCGGCCTCGAACTCGATGCCCGCATAGATGTCTTCCGAGTTTTCGCGAAAGATGACCATGTCAGTCTTTTCGGGTTCCTTCACCGGCGAGGGCACGCCTTTGAAGTAGCGAATCGGGCGCAGGCAAACGTAGAGGTCGAGTTGCTGGCGCAAACTCACGTTGATAGAACGGATACCGCCGCCGACCGGCGTGGTCAGCGGGCCCTTGATCGAAACGACATACTCCTTCAGGATCGCTAGCGTCTCGTCGGGCAGCCAAACATCGGGGCCGTAGATCTTGGTCGACTTCTCACCGGCGAATATTTCCATCCATTGGATTTGCCGCTTACCGCCATAAGCTTTGGCTATGGCTGCATCAACCACCTTCATCATCACTGGGGTGATGTCTATCCCCGTACCGTCACCCACGATGTAGGGAATGATCGGCTGATCGGGCACCTTGAGCGAGAAGTCAGCGTTGACGGTGATCTTCTGCCCGACTGCGGGCACCTTGATGTGCTGGTACATAGGGCGATTGGCTCACAGGACGGTAAAGCGAGGGATTCTAAGCGAGCTGGTGTGTCGCCGACAGAATGCAGACTCTACCGCCCCGCTTCTTCATGCCTACGAAAAAACGGGCGCCTTTCTAGCGCCCGCTTGCTAATCAATTGGATCAATCGGCAGCTTCAGCGGGCGACTAGCCCCGCAGCGCTGGTCGGTACGCCGGTGAACTGGCCCGTCTGTACCAGGCTGCCGTCCGCCCCGATCCGAAACGCTGTCACCGACTGCCCGACGTTGGCCAGCGCATACAGGAAGTTCCCATTGGCGCTCGTGGCCAGGTCCAGCGTATGGCTGCCGGCACCGGTCGAAGCACTTTCGCCGCTCGGCACCAGGAGCTTGAGTTTGCCCTGACGCGTAACACCGAACCCTGTGATGGTGCTTGTGGCAGCGTTGCCGGTGTAAGCATAGCGACCATTGGGCGTGAGGATCAGCCAGCACGCGGCGCCCTGGAAGGTCTGCGCCGATGCAGTGATGACGGAAAGGTCACCCACGTCGCCCAACTCATAGCTCGAAACAGTGCTGGCGGCCGCCTCCGAAACAATAACGTGCCCGCGCCGATCGATGTCGAAACCAAACGGTACGTTGCCTGAGGACTTGCTGAGCGTCGCCGGCTGCGCAACGCCATCGTCGAGCGCGTACACCGCGAGCTGGTTGGCAGCCTTTTGGCTCACCACCAGAAAGTCACCGTCCTTGGCGAACGCTATCTGCGCCGGCCCGGTCGCCGACCCACCCAAGCCCTGTGTGGAACCCGGAATCGGCGCGAGATCCCCGTGGTTACCCAACTCGAAGCCGGTGATGCTGCCCATGCCGCCAGCATTGAGCACGTACACGAGCTTGCCGTGTGACGTCACGCTGATCGGTGTCAAACCGCCTGACGAGACGACCGAGGCAGGCCTGAGTTTGCCGTCATGGACTGAAAATGTCGTGATCTGGTTGCTCGCGGCGCTGACTGCAAACAGCCAACGACCGTTTTTCGACAAGGCTAGGGCGCCTTGGCTGCCCAGGCCGGCCCCCGTTCCAGCACCTCCGGTCGAGACCGATCCGGCCTGCACCAACGCGCCATCGGGCCTCTGCTTGAGGACCACGACGCGGTTATCGACTTGCGCGTTATCGAGTGTGTAGACGTAGTGGATTGCGTCGCGCCCTTCTTGATGATCGTCGCCAGCCGTAGCAGTAGGCGTCGTAGCGGTGAGGGCAATCGCAAGACCGATGACAGGTCTCGCTATCAGACGGTCAATGTAGCAACGTAGCGAAGTCTTGTTCATGCGGATCTCCTGGACTGTTGATTGGTTAAGGCGCCGTGGCCGCAGCCTTGGCGTTGACCGAGTGCACGTAAAGCGGTGACGGTTTGTTTAATCGCTGGGTAAAGCGAGGACATTGGCGCTTCTCCTGGTAACGGGTTATGAAATGACCAGCGTGTGGAGCCCTTAGACAAGCCCACGGCGCTAACGGTATAGCGATAGGATCACGAAGTTGTCACCGAAAAGTCACATCGGCATGACTTTGGCAAATTTGCACTGAACCTATCTGAGCGCGGCCACCGAGCACCATCCTGATCGCACCACTGCTTGGCATCCACAGCGCAGCAGCGCCTTGAATATCACGCCGCCAATGTCAGGCTGGCAGGAATCACCCGGGCTTGGGGCACGCCGGCGGGAAGTAGGTATCGGCGGTGCTCGGCTGATCTCACTTGCCCCAACCGTCCTTCAAGGTCGTGATACGGTTGAACACCAACCGCCCAAGTCCGTGGGCGTACCGGTCGGCAACGTAGTAGCCGTGCCGCTCGAATTGAAACCTATCTTCAGCGGCAGCGTTCGCGAGTGACGGCTCGACGTACGCGGTAACTATTGTTTTGCTGTTGCTATTGAGCGCGGTCTTGAGGTCCGTATCGCCGGCGTCCG
>JAOTTZ010000183.1 GCA_029864165.1 Burkholderiaceae bacterium | reverse complement strand
GACGATGGACTGCACATTGGTAAACAACGCAAGGTTGGCTATCTCTTCGGCCGTATCGTTTGTTTGATTGATAACGGACTCAAACGCATTCCCGCCTAGGTGCTCGTTAAACATGTGCCCTAGCTCGCTGCCGGTGCAGTTGTAGCCATAGCTGACCCCACCGCTCTGAATTGAGCATGTGGGGTCAGGCTGCAGCGTCGTCGGCAGACGCCAGTCGCTAAAACCACCATGCACCAGATTGTTCGCTCAGTTATTCGCCGTCGTCCAATTCATCAGCCCATTGGTATTCCAGTCTTGCAGCCACGTCAGGTTGCGATCAGGGTCGTAGATCATCCCGCCCCCACGATCAATCAGCGGCAACGCCTGCGCCGAGCCCACCATCACCACAGCAGCCAGCCCCGCCACCCACTTCGCCTTGCTTGTCTTGCTTGTCATCACTCTTCCTCCTTCTTGCGCCTTTGCGACGCTTGGTTCTTCGTTGACCGGCCCTCGCCAGCCATTGGGTTCCCTCGGAAATGAGAAAACCCGACTTTACATGCAAGATCCGTGCCAGTTACAAGCAACTTGCCGGACTATTCTCACAAATCAACAACTTACCGATCTGCACACCACGAAATGTATCAACTCTCGCCAGCGCAACAAGGCAATGTGTCAAAAAACTCGACACTCGAAAACGTTGCTCGCTTGCATCAAGCAGACGGCGCCAACGCGAGATGGCTGTGAGAAGCAATTTCATCGTGCTTTATCGAGCAACGCAGCTCTACTGCCTGACCACTTGACAAATGTAGTCGTTCGATTACATTTATCGCTTGTTCTCGCTCAAGCCACTTCCCGAATTCACCGCTTGGCTCGACGGCCTGCTTGATGCCACGGTGCGCAGTGTGGTGGCAGCCCGGCTCAGGCGCCTTGAGCATGGCCTGATGGGCGACGTGGGACCAGTAGGTGATGGCATATCGGAGCTGCGCATACATATAGGCGCTGGCTGGCGCGTGTACTTCGTGCAGCGCGGAACACAACTGATCGTGTTGCTAGCGGGTGGCTCCAAGCGCACGCAGAAAAGCGATATCAAGCGGGCCAAGGCCCTGGCCGCGTTGCTAGATTGAAAGGAGAAAGCATTATGAGCAAACGTATCAAGGTAGACGATCTGCCCGCATTCGACGCTGCGCCGTATCTTGACAGCGAGACGGCTATTGCCGCGTATCTGACCGACATTCTCGAAGCGAACGATGCCGCTCTGCTGGCCTCAGCGCTCGGCGACATTGCACGCGCTCGCGGCATGACCGAGATAGCCAAGTCTGCAGGGATTACTCGCGAAGCTTTGTACAAGGCATTACGGCCCGGCAGCGCCCCTCGTTTCGACACCGTGAGCCGCGTATGTGCAGCGCTCGGCGTGCGCCTGGTTGCCCAGCCTTACTAATATTTCAAGGCTCAAAGGGCCTTGCGTAACTGTCCGAGTGGATTGTGTGGAGCCTAGGATCGGCGGAGCAAAGCGATACCCATCGTCGGCAGATGCTACCCAGCGGCAGCCATCGCCACCCGCTACATCAAGGCTTGAAATCGCCCCCGAAAGCAAAGACGAATTGCGCCGGTTTCAAATACTTGCGCAGCGCGGCGTTGACCTCTTGCAGCGTGGCCTGCGCGATCATCTCGTCAACGCGTTGCGAAACCATGAATGTACGGCCAAGGTAGAGGTTGTTGGCCAGGGCGCTGGCCAGGTTGGCGTCCTGCGCGCGGCTCAGTTGCCGTGCGCTCAACAGCCCCTTGCGCGCTTGGTCGAGTTCGCGCTGGGTAAAGCCGTCTTTGAGCACCCTGGCTATCTCTTGCCTGAACGCCGCTTCAACCTTCGGTTGGTTCTGCGGCGCGAAGATGGCCGAGGCTGTCCATAACGAATTGGGCTCGTGACTGCTCCAATCGACACCGCTGCGCGCGTCGTACGATAAACCCTCTTGCTCGCGAAGCCGCAGCCACAGCCGCGAGTTACCGCCCCAGCCCAGCAGCGCATTGGCGAGCATGAACGAGGGATACTCGCCGTCGTTGTCGGTCAGCCCCAACGCCAGCCGCACCGCCATGGTGGCGTTTTGTTTATCGGGCGTGCGCAGGACAAACCGCTCAGGCGGCACCTGAACCAGCGGCGTTGGTATCCTCGCATACGGGGTGGCCGACTGCCAGTCGCCGAATGCGGTCTGCAAAGCCTTGCGCACCACCGCGGCGTCCATGTCGCCGCTGGCGCCGAACTGCGCATTGCCCGCGCCATAAAACTTGGCGTGAAAACCGCTCACCTGCTCTAGGGTGACGGCTTGTAAGTCGGCGAGCATTTCGTCGAAAGTGCGCGCGTAACGCACATCACCGCGTGGATACGGGTTGCCGTGTCGGCCTAAGGTATTGGCGACCAGCGCCTCGGGTTCTTTGCGCTGCGCCTCCAGATCGGCGAGCGCCCGGGCGCGCAACTCCTCCAGCGCATCAGCGGGAAAATTGGACTCGCGCAACAACTCGCCCACCAGCTCGATCACCGCCGGCAGGTTGTCACGCACGGTGGTGATGCTGACCGCGACGTAGGTGGGGGTGCCGCCGAAGTGCACCTGCGCCTTCAGCGCCGCGAATCGATCTTCAATTTGCTGGCGGCTCAGCTTGGCGGTGCCGCGGTCGAGCATGGCAGCGGTAAACGATGGCACATCGCCCACGCCGACAAGCGACTCTGCAGCGCCATAACGCAGTGTGAGCTGTGCTTGCACGACCTGACCGCGCGCACCTTTAGGCAGCAAGGCCACCTGCATGCCGCTGTCCAAACTAAAACGTTGTGTACGCGCTTCGATGTTGGCCACTGTGGCGTCGAAGACCTCTGCCGGTGTCCATGCGGCGTCTCCCTTGTAGCCCTGAAGCATGCCGGCAACGTCGACCCGCTCCAGCGGCGGCGCCCGTAGCGGCTGCTCGGTCGGCAGGTACAGACCCAGCACGCGGTTGGACGGTAACAAATACTGTGCCGCTGCGCGCTGAACTTCAGCCAACTTCAAGTCGCGCATGCGATCGCGCAGCAGGAAAAAAAGCCGCCAGTCGCCCTGCCCCACGGCGTCGGACAAAGCAACCCCCACCGCCTCGGCGTTGGAAAACCGGCGTGTCCACTCGTTGAGCCACTTGGCCCGCGCGCGCTCAAGCTCTTCGGACGTCACGGGCTGTCTCGACAGCGACTCGACGCCCGCCAGCAACTCGCTGCGAGCGGCCTCGACGTTCTGCCCGGGTGCCAGCTGCGCGCCAAACATCATCACGCCAGGATCGAACAGATCCCACGACCAGCCCCACACCGATGCCGCGCGCTGGGTTTGCACCAACTGCTTGTAAAGCCGCCCCGAGGGTTCGTCACCCAAGATCAGCGCCAACGCTTCGCACGCCGCATAGTCCGGATGCGCAGCAGCCGGCGCATGGTAGCTTGCGAGCAGCATCGGCACGCCACCGCTGCGGCGCACCGTGTAGCTGCTCTCCCCATCTTGCACCGGCTCGAGTGTGTACAGCTTGGGAAGCGTACGCTTAGGCTTGGCCAGCTTGCCAAACGAGGCCATTACCGTGTTCAACACGTGCTTAGGGTTGAACTTACCCGACACGACCAGCGTGGCGTTATCGGGTTGATAGTACATGCGATAAAAAGCCCGCAGGCGTGGAATATCGACGTTTTCGACGTCGGAGCGCGCGCCTATGGTCACCTTGCCGTAGTTGTGCCACTGGTACATGCTGGCCAGGGCACGCTGCCACAGCACGCGCTGCGGGTTGTTTTCTCCCCTTTCCATCTCGTTGCGAACGACCGTCATCTCAGTATCGAGGTCTTTGCGCGCGATAAAGCTGTTGGTCATCGCGTCAGCTTGCCACTCAAGGTACCACTTGAGGTTTTCATCGTTGGCGGCAAAACTGGCAAAGTAATTGGTCCGGTCAAAGCCGGTCGTACCGTTGGCGCGCAGCCCGCGTTTGGTGAACTCGGCCCAAACCTCGGGGTGCTTGGGCGATCCCTTGAACATCAGGTGCTCCAGCAAGTGCGCCATGCCGGACTCACCGTAGTTCTCATGTCGCGAACCCACTCGGTAGGTCATGTTGACGGTGGTGGTGGGCTTGGCGTCGTCGGGCACCAAAAGGACTTGTAAGCCGTTGGCCAGACGGTATTCGCTGATGCCTTCGATAGTCTGCACAAACTGTGCACCAGGTTGTGCACTGACCGCCAGCGGAGCGCAGACAAGAATAAGGATTAGCAATCGTTGTAGCATGATGTGTTCAGCGGAGAAAAGACGGGTGGTGCGTTATGTCGGCACCACCTGCTTGGTGTGCGGGCCTTTGCAACTCGACGTGGGAAGCCGGTCCCGGTCAGCTTGGTACCCGGACTGCGCCAGGCTCGATCCCAACAGCAGCATGAGTGCGAATAATAGCAACTGCGGTAGCAAGGCATTTACGTTTACACTCTACCCCCGACGGCCTGCGCTCTAAAGAGGGCACCCCTCACAGTGAGCGCATTGGCATCACGCAGTTTTCGACGCTGCGCCTTGCGGTATGCAGTTTGGCGACGCACCCGCAGGGCATGCTGTTAGCGCCCAGCGATTCGAATTCCCCAGCGAAACGAGGAAGGAGCCCCTTGATGTCCACTACGATGGCGCTGTACTTTGCGCTAGCTTGCGGCGTTGCCGCTGTCTTGTATGGCTTCGTGCAGCGAAGCTGGATCTTGAGGCAAGACGCTGGCAACCAGCGTATGCAAGAGATCGCCGCTGCGATTCAGCAGGGGGCGGCGGCCTACCTCGCGCGGCAGTACAAAACTATTGCTTTCGTCGGTGTGGCGCTT
>JAOTTZ010000182.1 GCA_029864165.1 Burkholderiaceae bacterium | reverse complement strand
TCGCCGGCGCCGTGACGGGCGGCGGCTTGACGGTGATCGCCAACGCGCCCAACCCCGCCGCCTTTGCCATCTTGCGCGGCCACTTCGAAGACGGTGCGATACACCCGCTCGGGCTGCTGATCGCGGCACTGCCGCCCACGCTGACCGCCGTGCTGGCGTTTCGTTTGTTGTAAGAATCTTGTATCAACGCAGCGGGTCGTGCGGCGCTCCGGTGGCGTTGCGTGTGCCCCCTACACTCACGTTATCAACCTACGGAGTAAACCCGACATGAGCACCGAGCGTGTACTTTTTGCCTTCGTCATCGTGCTGGCCCTGACCCTGAACGTTGGCTTCGTGGCAGGCGATATCGCTGACATCGCCCATCACAACGTGTACGAGCTCTTTGCCGCGCTCGCGGTGAGCCTGATCGCGACGGTCATGAAGTTCGGCGACCGCTCGGCGCTGGGCTCGACCATGCTCGCGACCAGCCTGGTCGCAGACTTGCAACTCATTGCTGCGGCCGCCGCCTGGGGGTTTTATGGGCAGGGCGACGCCGTGCTGACAGCGCACCATGGCGCGACGGTGGTTTCGCTGGCTATCGGCGCCGCGGTAGCCAACGTCGTGTCTGTCGTGCTGTTGCTGATCGAAACGACGAACCTGCGCCGATGACTGTCGCCGCGCCTCGCGCGCGCCATGGCATCTTCATCCTGCTGCGGCGGCTGCGCGTTCCGCTGGCAGTGCTGATAGTCGTCTACGCCGTTGCGGTCGCTGGCTTCACGCTGATTCCCGGCATCGACGCCCAAGGCCGGCCTTGGGCGATGAGCTTTCTACAAGCGTTTTACTTTGTCAGCTTCCTCGGCACGACGATAGGCCTGGGCGAAATACCGCATCCGTTTTCTGATACCCAGCGCCTGTGGGCGACAGCAACGATCTACGGCTCGGTGGTGGCGTGGCTGTATTCAATCAGCGCCCTCTTCAGCGTGCTGCAAGACCCCTCGTTTCGCAGAATCATGCACGAAAGTCGGGTCGAACGCGCGGTGCGCAGACTGCAAGAGCCTTTTTACTTGGTTTGCGGCTACGACGATGCCGGCATCCGTGTCACACGCGAACTCGCCGAGGACGGCACCAGCGTGGTGATTGTCGATGTGGAGTCTGCCCGTGTCGACGCGGTCGAGGTCGAGGATCTGCCTGCCGTTGTACCTGCTCTGCAGGGTGACACCAGTGACCCCAAGACTTTGGTGCTCGCCGGGCTAACGAACGACTTGTGTGCCGGTGTGCTCGCGCTGACGGGGCAGGACAGCACCAACACCAAGATTGTTCTCACCGCGCGGCTGCTCAACCCCGCCGTTCCGGTGTTGTGCGCCGCGCGCGAGCACGCCGCGCACGCTCGCATGGCGGCGGCGGGTGCAACCCACATCATCAACCCCTACGATACGTTCGCCGAGCGCGTGGCCCTGTCGATCCGTACCCCGAGCTTGCACGTCATCTACGAAAGCCTGACCACCCAGCGTGGCACGGCGATGAACGAACCGCAGGGATTGCCGCACGGGCGTTGGGTGCTGTGCGGATTTGGCCTGTTCACGCGCGCGCTACGGCGTCAGCTCACACGCCTGCAGATCGAGACCTTTGTCATCGACGTCGAACTTGACGATACGTGCGACGAGAAAAACAGTCTGCAAGGCGACCCCACCGACCCAGCCGTGTTGCGCGGCGCTGATCTTGAGAGCGCTTCGGCGATCGTGGCTGGGACAGCGGTCGATATCGACAATCTGGCCATCACGCTGGCCGCACGAGCGTTGAACAAGCGGCTGTACATCGTGGCGCGGCAGACGCAGCGGCGCAACGGCTCTATTTTCCGCGCTTCGCCGGCCAACTTGGTGATGCTGAGCGGCTACATCGTTGCGGCCGAGGTCTTGCGTGTTATACGTGCACCGCAGTTGACGACTTTTCTGCGCCGCGCCCGAGACGAAGAGGAAGCTTGGGCAGCCGCTTTGCTACAGCGCATGCGTAACGTGATCGGCGCCGAGATTGTCGAGTCATGGTCGATCGAGTTGACACCCGATCGAGCACCTACAGCTTGCGTGGCCATCGACCGTCCCCAAGAAGACGTCACGCTGCAACGCTTGATGACGCGTGCCGACGGCAGCGGCGAGCTGGTACAAGCCGTACCGCTGTTGCTCCACCGGGGACAGGAGCGATTGCTGCTGCCCGCAACCGACGTACCGCTGCAAATCGGCGACCGCATACTTTGCTGCGGGAGCGCCAGGGCACGCGTTGTTATGCGCGGCAACCTGAGCGCGCACGCGCTACCGATTTTGGCCAGCCACGAGCAAGCAAGAGCAACACGCACTTGACTTGGGTGCTAGTGTAGTGTTGCATGCTATGCGGTACTTATAAAACTGATGCGTTTGGGCCTGTAGCTAGGCGCAAACCGCAGCAATTGCCGAAGCTATTGCGAGGATTTGCAACGACGCTACGGGGCCAAAGGCGCAGTTTTTAAGTGCTGAATAGCGTGCAACACTACACTAGTGAGCGTACGCTTGCCCGTCTCAAGCCGGCGGCGCGTCAAGGCCTGGCGTACCCGCGCAAGATTGCTGCATCCGAACGTCGAGCGTGCCAGAGCGAATGTGCAAGTCGCGTTGCGGGAACGGAATCGCGATACCCCGGCGCTGCAGCTCATCGTCCAGCGCCCACATGAGCTTGGCGTGGGCCGAGCTTGGGTGCGTAGTCAGTTCACGGTCTGCCCAGACAATCAGCTTGTAGTTCACCGCACTGTCGCCATACTCGACCAGCCACACCGTGGTGCGCCTGTCGTCGCTGTGGATCACACCGGGCACCGAACGCGCCGCGGCGATGCCCGCCTCGCGCACCAGCTCTTTGGGCGTGCCGTATGCAACGCCGAACGGGACGTGGATGCGGCGGTGCGCATCGTCGAGCGTCCAGTTGATGACGCGACCG
Organism: Burkholderiaceae bacterium; assembly: GCA_029864165.1. Taxonomy (GTDB): domain Bacteria; phylum Pseudomonadota; class Gammaproteobacteria; order Burkholderiales; family Burkholderiaceae_C; genus CAIKUF01. Next base: position 1,882 of record JAOTTZ010000182.1, on the reverse strand, counting down.
TTGATGAACTCCGAATTCGGCACCAGAACGTCCAGCGCGTCATTCGTCGTCACGCGTGTGTAGCGCATCGCGATTTCGCGCACATGGCCGCGAACACCGGACTGCAAGTCGACGAAATCGCCAATCTTGAGGCTGCGTTCGAGCAGGATAACAATACCCGAAACAAAGTTACCGAATACGTTTTGCAGACCGAAGCCCAAACCGACCGCGAGCGCACTGCCGAGCAAGGCAATATTGGTTAGGTCGATACCGAGGTAGTTCAGACCGATCAGAGTACCGACCACCCAGACCGCGTAACGCAGCAGGCGGCTGAGCAGGTGCATGCGGGCATGCTTCCACGGCTCGTCGGCATAGCGTCGTGTAAGGCGGTGCACACTGCGTTCGAGCAATCCGGCGAACCACCAAATCGCGACCACAAAGACCAGCGCCGATATCAAGCCGCCGAGATGGACCGCAGTGCCTCCAACGTTGAACAGCGGGCGCTGCAGCAGGGTGCTCAGACCGTTCAGAGACTCGCTATCCATTGGCGCAACCCGTGGATCCGAACGTGTGCGTGGTATCGCTCATCGGCCCCCGGCAGGCTCACGCGCTACGTCAAGAAAGCGCAGCAGCGGCTCGGGGTCGAGCAGGTCGCTGCAGGGGCGGTCGATAGCTGGTTGGTCAATGGGGTTCATTCAGGTGTGTTTGGGCTTGCCGTTAGATCGCTGCTGCGCCTGCGCAGTTGTTCACACCGCGCCTGCGAACTCGCCACTGAGCGCTGCCACCGGGAAGTCGCGCAGCACTTGCGCCAGTGGCAGCACACCGCCTTCCACGGCATGGTGCTGGCCGCTGATGGCATCGGTCAGCCAAGGCCCCTGAGGCACAGCCTCGGTTTCAGGCCAGACAACCGCAGTATCACCCCAAATCGCACCGATCGGCGCCTCGCCGACCTCCAGGCCCAAGGACGCGAACAGCCGCGCGGCAATGACAAGCACCCAGTGCGGCCCGTCGCGCCGCGCAAACGCCACGATATGCGCAGCCTTTTCTCCCCGCACTTCGAGCGCTATGTATTCGGCACGTTGAAACAACAGCGCGTTGGCCTCACGCAGTTGCAGGGCGCGCCAGATGGTCCAGAACTTGGCCGTACCGTCTGCCGCACGCTGCAGCAACTCTCGCAGCGCCGACCCACGCTCTGGCAACGCGGCGATTTGGTTCAGGCTCGCCAGCGTCGCTGCGCGATGCCCATAGTCGACCGGCCGGCGGTTGTCCGGGTCGATCAGCGACAACTCCATCATCTCGTGGCCCTGGTAGATGTCCGGCACACCCGGCGACAAGCACTTGAGCGCAGCCATCGTGATCGCGTTAAGTGCACCGTACCAGGCAAACAACGGCGCCGTGGACAACAAATCCTGCAAGAACAAATTGCTGTCTCGCGGTGTGAGCAGCGCTTGCACAAAAGACGACAAAGCGGCTTCATAGGCGACATTGGGATTCATCCAGCTCGTGACCGCCTTCGACTCGCGCGCCGACTTGAGCATGGCCTGCTCTATACGCTGCGCGTAAGCCGTCAACGCTGCGTCGTCTAACGACCCCGCAGGCAGGCTGCCGACCAGCGTCTGATAGAGCAGATACTCGTCGTTGCGAGTCGGTGCTGGTGCACCGTCGACCGTGCGTTTATAGCTACGGTTCAGTCGGCTCCAGCGTCGCACGGTCAATCGCCACGCTGCCGGCATCTCGCTGATCACGTTGACGCGCGCTCGCACATCTTCTGATCGCTTGGCGTCGTGGGTCGACGTGGTCAGCATTTCGTGCGGCCAATTTTGAGCATTCTCTCGGCTCGCGGCGTGGAAGGCCGCGACGCTGCAGCCGAATACGTCCGGGTCGCCGCCGACGTCGTTGACCG
>JAOTTZ010000181.1 GCA_029864165.1 Burkholderiaceae bacterium | reverse complement strand
GCGTCGGTCGAGCCTGCTCGGCGTTCAATCCTCTTGCGGTGTTGATCCTGTCGGCTTCGCGTATTACGATCCATGTTGGCTGACCTCCGGGAAGATGCTTGGGTTGCTTTGTAACTCCCATCCTATCAACCCTTGGTCAGCCTCCCCCTCCTTTTACTTTCAAAGACTTACGGCCTCGTCTTCGACTGCGAAAGGCTTAAGTAAGTGCCATTCGACTTAATGCCACTACCGATGTGCGGAATGTAAGACCCATGCGCCGGATGGCGCGCGAATAAGCATCGATGGTCTTGGGTTGCAGGCCCTTGAGCTTGAGGTGTTTGAGGTGGGTTTGGTAGCGCTGATCAAAATCAGCAGTGGCACTGAGTTTCATGCTGTTGAGTCCTCACGAAATATTGCAAAATCACCCCCATCAGAATTGAAAGAAGTGAATGCGCAGAATAAATCGTGTCAGCGTGGGGGAGAACTACTCCGCGTAGCGGCTTCGTCCAACCTTTCCCTCGAGCGGACAGCCACCGGCAAACCCGTGTCTGCCGCTCATGTCAAACGTTAGGTAAAGATGATAGATCTTAGTAATAAAGTTGTTTTGGTTTCGAAACGCATCATCAAAGATGATGGCGCAGAGTTTTTTGATACATTTTTTGGAACGGTAAAGTCATACAACGAAAACACAGTCATATTGACCAAGCAAACCGGTCATGAAGTGTCTATTCCAAACAGTGAAGAGCTATATGAAGTAGCCGAAGAAGGCTTTTATGAACTGAACGATGGCAGCACCTATGAAAATCCAGATTTAATTGCTCAATTTGTCGTTTACCAGAGCAATGAAGCATATGAAAAATTCAAGGGCAAAAATGAGTAGCTTTTACCTAACCTATTACAGGGACTTCCCCCCCCCCAAGTCAAGCGGTTGACTGCATTTTTCTTTACTCGAATTTCTAGTTGATGCAAGGCGTGAACGCGAAGCGTTGACAGAGAACAGACTGCTACTCTACAGACGGCCTTGTTGCACCGATGACCGTGCTGGTTGATGGTGCGGACCCAGATGCGAACCGCTCAGCGGGGCTCCATTCCTTTCACGTGGTCCTCGTGTGAATGTTGGCGCCAACAGATCAGGCGGCCTTCAACACCGGTACAGCCATGCGTTTGATGCGCTTGCGCTCGCGCGCCGTCTGCCGCGCCGCCCACAAGTCGCGCTGCGATTGCAGCGCTAGCCAGTAGCCCGGCGTCGTGCCCAAGGCTTCGGACAGGCGCAAGTCCATATCGGCGGACACTGACGCGTGGCCATGCAGCACGCGCGACAACATGACACGACTGATGCCGATATGCGCGGCGAACGCGGTCACGCTCATGTCCACGTCGTCAATCCAACCGGCCAGCAGTTCGCCCGGATGGGCTGGGTCGTGCATGTTCATCGTGTCCCTTTCGAAATGCCTCAGTGGTAATCTAGATAGTCCACCAGTTCAACATCCGTGCCGACGAACCGGAAGCTCAGCCGCCAATTAGCCTGCACGGTCACGGCATGCAACCCCGCCCGCTTGCCAGACAGGGCATGCAGCCGCCACGATGGGCGGCCCATATCCTGCGGCGCCCTGGCGGCGTTGAGTGCCGTCAACAGCTCGCGAAGGCGCTTGGCATGCACGGCTTGTATGCCCGCCATGCGACCCGTGCGGAAAAACGCCTCCAGCCCTTTATGTCGAAAAGTTAGAATCATAAACTGTTAAGCCTTGGTTTACAACCTAGAGTCTTGTCCAACGAGGTGTGAGCCTGGAGCGGGCCTAAGCAAGGCGGTTTGGAGGCTGAGGGGCCGCCTCCCGGCGCGGCTTGTGGCGATTGCTGCAACTGACACAGACGCTGTAGACGTCGTGTTCCATGCGGCGATACCCGCTGTGTTTTGCACCACCGATTGGAGTTGCTCACGTCGTCATTGATCTCCCATGCTGACGGCGATCTCCAGCAATTGTTCGGGCGTCGGCTTGTCCCAATGCTCGCCAATGGCGCCCACCGCGTAGTAACGAACCATCTCGGCCATTACCATCTGGTGTCTCCAGCCGCTCTGCAGCAAGCGCTTGCGGATTGCCGGGTGAACTCCCCTGCCCTCCAGGTCAGCAAGCAATGCTGAGCTAATGCTGGCTTGTTCATCATCTGAGAGGGCATTGAGGTCATCAACGATCGCTTGGCGACGCTTTCGCAGCCACTCTTCGGTCCACTTGGCCTGTCGCGCGGCCGCCGTTTCCCGGCTCTTGGGGCTGGAGGGATCATTTCGAGCTTCTTCGGCCTGCACCTTCACACGGACCTTCGCGGCCTCGCCCGGCATTAAGCTCTTCAGATAGCGGTAGGGATCGCGCAATGGCTCGGGGAAAGAGCTGCCAAGCCGCTTCTCCAGTGCCTCGAGGCCGCTCTTGAGCACCTCGTCGCCAAAATCGTTGAGTAATTGCTCGGCGCGATAGTCGTCGATACCGAGCTTTTGTGCTTTGACCACGAGCGACATGTCTAGCGGCTTGGGCGGGATCTGAAGCGGCAGCGGCGCCTGCGCTTTTTCCTTGACAACAAACTGTAGGTCGGAGATGAATCGCCCTTCCCTGCACTCGAGCAGCTCGACCTCAATGTCCGTGATCGCGTTCACTTCCGCGAGCGCCGTTTTTAGTACATCGCGTTTAAAGAACCGATATTCGAGCGCCTTCGTTTTTTCCGTCTCTGGTTTGCCGCTGAGCACCGGGCGCCACCAGGACCAAGGTTGTCTGGAGGTCCGCCCCACACCGCGATACCGGCTGCAGATTTCGTACAGCACTATGCCGCCATGCGAGCGCAGTTGCGAAATGATCCCGAGCGACAGCCGGGCAAAGACGGAGGGTTGCAGCAGTTCTTGCTTCAGCTTGACCGAGTATGACCACTCGAGCCAATTTTGCCCCCGCTCTCGTTTGATCTCGGCATGGCCGATGAGTCCGCTGACCGCCCAGGATACGCCCTCCCCCGTCGTCGGCGACTGCCATTCGACCGCGGTCGAGGCCATTGCACGCACGTGCTTTTTGACCAGCTCGGTGTCGTGGCTGTCAAAATCTAAGCCGCTCAGAATCGCTGAGATCGGCGCCCGGTAGATATCTCGCTCAAGGCCCTGCTCCTGCGCCAGGTACAACATGACGTTGTAGCTCTTGCGGAACAACGGGGTGATACGGCGCGACTGCGGAACAATCGCCAGCGTGTTGACCGGCTTGCGCAACGGCTCAGTCTGTGCAGGGGCATTCGATCGGACCGCGAGCGTTCGCGCTCTTGGTCTTGCCGGCAAGTCTTGTTTCACCTCAACCGCATCATCTACCAAAGCCATGGGCGCAGTGTAACCGCATTCGTGTGAAACGTATATTCACGTCAAGTTTGGGTTGGGTGAGCGAACATCCCCCCGAAAACCCTCACCTGAAGCGGCCCGCAGAGCCGGAATCGCGGACGTGAACTGCATACGTCGCTCCCGAATACCCTCACGTAAACAGTTCATCGCCGATCTACCGAGCCCCACAGGCGGTCGTCTCCAGACGACTCCACGCCATTCAGAACGCCCCCCCCCGGAAAGGCTCACGTATGCTCCCGGAAATCTGCACCCATCCTCCCGGCTCCCCGCACACCTCCTCCCGTAAACTCTCCGGATCTACCCGTATCCCCTCACGTGGAATGCCCTAAGTTATTGTTTTACAACGAGTTTTCACGCCTAAAGGAGTTAAAGGGTTTGAAGGAGTTGGAACCTATTAAACCCCGCAGCCGGGCTTTTGGTCTTATCAACAAGAAAAATGTAGTGTCCTCTTCACATTTTTTAGATGTTTGTGAAGCATATCGTAAAACAAGCGCTAAACTCCGCGGGTGGAGGAACTATGTCGAAAACTACTATAAGCTCGCCTGCTGCAATTCGGTTAGCTGACATCGCCGAACAAGCTGCACATTCGGTCGAGATGATGTCGCAAATACGTGCGGCCATGTTGTCGCCGACAACGCGCAAGGCCGCGCCAGTTTGGAATCTTAGCCAACTGGCTGCCTTACTTGAGATTGAGAAAGGATCACTGACTCACCGCATGGGTCGTGGCGACCTCCCGCAGGGCGCGCTTAACGCCGTCGGGAACCGGCGTGAGTTCACGTTGTCAGAAGTCCGAAGCTGGGTGCGGGATTACCGTAAAGGTAGCCTAAGGCCACAGGGTGCGGAGGCCGTGACCATTAGCATCGCGAACTTCAAGGGCGGTGTCGGAAAGACGACGACAGCCATCACCCTCGCGCAAGGTATGTCGTTGCGCGGCCATAAGGTTCTCGTCATCGATACCGACCCCCAAGGATCACTGACAACACTGTTTGGGATTCTGCCGGATGCGGAAGTGGACGAGCAGGACACGATCTTGCCGCTGGCGATGGGGTCGGAGACGTCGATCCGATACGCGATCCGGCCGACGTACTGGGACGGAATCGATCTAGTACCCGCGTCTCCGGTCCTGTTCGGCGCTGAATTCGCCCTCCCCGCCCGCCAGACTAATGAGGAAGGGTTCGAATTCTGGAATGTCCTGAACTTCGGCATAGATGACGTGCGCGCTGACTACGACCTCATCGTTATCGATACCCCGCCTGCCTTGTCGTACACGACGATCAACGCGCTGCTGGCAAGCAATGGGATCATCATGCCGTTGCCGCCGAGCACGCTGGACTTTGCTTCCGCGGCTCAGTTTTGGTCCTTGTTTTCCGACTTGACGACACAGCTGTTGACTCATCGAGGGCTCGACAAGGAGTATGACTTCCTGAATATCTTGTTGAGCCGGGTGGATTCGTCTGACGCGACCGGCGCGATTGTTAAGCAGTGG
>JAOTTZ010000180.1 GCA_029864165.1 Burkholderiaceae bacterium | reverse complement strand
ACGCGCGGAGAGTTCGTGCTGGTGCTGCACACGGCCGCCGCGACACTCGAAAAGTCCAGCCACCATGACACAACGCTGCGCGCACTGCTGGACGCCCTGCCGTTGAAACAGGCGGTAACGCTCGCGGTGCAAATCACCGGCGCGCCACGCAACGCGTTGTACGAGCGGGCGTTGGTGTTGAAGCAGGGGGGCTCGATCGAGCAGGCGCGTGGGTCGTGAGTCGGCGTGTCGCTGCGCTTGCTGCGCGACGTTAACTGGCACGGTTTTCGCCCCTCCTACAATACTTGGTTTTTAGCTCGCATCACGCCACCCCTTGCCATGATCTCGCGCGAACCGACCCTTGAACGCCTCGCGGTGGCCCGTGCGCTGTTGCTCGAGCCCTTCGGCCTGACCGACGCTGCGCTGTCGCAGGCACTGAGAACCATTGCCGCGCACCGCATCGATGATGCTGACTTGTACTTCCAGTACACACGCTCTGAAGGTTGGGGGCTTGAGGAAGGCATGGTCAAGTCGGGGAGCTTCGGCATCGACCAGGGTGTGGGTGTCCGCGCTGTCTGCGGCGAAAAGACGGCGTTTGCTTACTCCGACGATATTTCCGAGGCCGCGCTGATGGACGCGGCGCGCACCGTGCGCACCATTGCCGGGGCCGGGCAGAGCCGCAGCGTGAAGGTCACCGGCCACCACCGTGTCGCCAAGAGTCACGCGCTGTACGCTTCCACCGACCCGATCGCCACCCTAGACAGCGCGCACAAAGTCGCGCTGCTCGAAAAGGTGGAAAAACTGGCCCGCGCCAAGGACCCGCGCATCAAGCAAGTCATGGCCGGGCTGGCCAGCGAGTACGACGTGATTCTGGTCGCGCGAGCCGACGGCACGCTGGCGGCCGACGTGCGTCCGTTGGTGCGCCTGAGCGTGACGGTAATCGCCGAGCAGACAAGCTCGGGCGAAGTGCGGCGCGAGTCCGGAACTGGTGGCGGCGGCGGGCGTGTAGGGCTGAGCTACTTTCAGGATGCTGTGATCGAGGGTTATGTAAACGACGCGGTCAACGCGGCGCTGGTCAACCTTGAGGCGCTGCCACTGCGGGCTGGCGAGATGAGCGTGGTGCTGGGTCCGGGCTGGCCGGTGTGCTGTTGCACGAGGCTGTAGGCCATGGTTTGGAGGGCGACTTCAACCGCAAGGAAGCCAGCGCATTCAGCGGGCGCATTGGCCAGCGCGTGGCCGCTAAAGGGGTGACCGTGCTCGACGACGGCACGCTGCCCGACCGCCGCGGCTCGCTCAACGTTGACGACGAAGGCAACGCTAGCCAACGCAATGTGCTGATCGAAGACGGGATCTTGAAGGGCTACTTGCAAGACGCTATGAATGCGCGTCTGATGGGCGTCAAAACCACCGGCAACGGTCGCCGCGAAAGCTACGCCGCCGTGCCCATGCCGCGTATGACCAACACCTACATGCTTGCTGGCGACAAGACCAAGGAAGAGATCATCGCCAGTTTGAAGCAAGGTCTGTACGCCACCAATTTTGGCGGCGGTCAGGTGGACATCACCAGCGGCAAGTTTGTTTTCACGGCGAGTGAAGCGTTCTGGATCGAAAACGGCAAAATTGCCTACCCCGTCAAAGGCGCGACCCTCATCGGCAACGGGCCTGACGCACTCACGCGTGTCAGCATGATCGGCAACGACATGGCGCTCGACTCCGGCGTCGGCGTCTGCGGCAAAGAGGGACAGAGCGTACCAGTCGGCGTGGGACAGCCCACGCTGCGCATCGACGCCCTGACGGTGGGCGGTACGGCTTGATGGTGGGGGTGGGGCACATGCGATGAGCAGCAAGTCCAACAGCCCCGCAGACGGTTGGCCTGCGCCCGTCGACTGCACCGGTCAGACCGACGACGCACGGATCAGAGAAGTCACGCCGCTGCCACCGCCCGAACATCTGGTGCGCTTTTTCCCGATCCGCGGCACTGCCGCGGAGGCGTTGATTGCGCAAACGCGCCGCAACATCAAAGACATCCTTGCCGGCAAAGACGACCGGCTGTTGGTCGTCATGGGCCCGTGCTCGATACACGACCCGGCGGCGGCCATAGAGTACGCACACAGGCTGCGCGAGCAGCGAGTTAAATTCGCCAGCACGCTGGAAGTGGTGATGCGCGTTTACTTTGAGAAGCCGCGCACGACGGTCGGGTGGAAAGGCCTGATCAACGATCCCTACCTTGACCAGAGCTTTCGCATCGACGAGGGCTTGCGCATGGCGCGGCACTTGTTGGTAGAGATCAACCGGCTTGGGCTGCCGGCGGGAAGCGAGTTCCTCGACGTCATCTCGCCGCAGTACATCGGCGACCTGATCAGCTGGGGCGCCATAGGCGCCCGTACGACCGAAAGCCAGGTGCACCGCGAGTTGGCCTCGGGCCTATCAGCCCCGATCGGATTCAAGAACGGCACCGACGGCAACATACGCATCGCCACCGATGCCATTCAAGCGGCGGCGCGTCCGCATCACTTCTTGTCGGTGCACAAGAACGGCCTGGTCGCCATTGTTGCAACACGCGGCAACAAAGACTGCCACGTGATTTTGCGCGGCGGCAAAACGCCGAACTACGGCGCCGCGCATGTGCAAGCTGCGTGCAAAGAACTGGAGGCCACGGACCTGTCCCCCACGCTGATGGTGGACTGCTCGCACGCCAACAGCAGCAAGCAATACGAAAAGCAGGTCGAGGTGGCGCGCGACGTCGCAGCGCAGATCGCAGCCGGTAGCAAGGGAGTCCTCGGTGTGATGGTAGAGAGCAATCTGCTACCGGGCACGCAAAAGTTCGTTGCGGGCAGCGACGATGCGACCAAGCTCACCTATGGCCAAAGCATTACTGACGCTTGCATCGGTTGGAACGATTCACTGCTGGTGCTCGACTTGCTCAGCCAAGCCGTCAACTCACGGCGGGAAGCGCGTAAAAGAAGATCGCATTAACGAGAGGGCCGTGAGTACGCCCCTGTGCGGGCGACGCCCGTATTAGCTTGTGGGACCCCTAGAATGCGAGGCGTCACAATCCCGCTGTCACCACGCTCCGGCCGTCGAGCGGCTGAAACCATGAAGGAAGTCACCATGAAGCACCTGTACGGGAAGTTTGTTTGGTTCGAGCACATGTCCAATGACATCCCTAAGGCGCAAGCTTTCTATGAGGCGCTGTTCGGTTGGCAAACAGAAAGCATGCCCGCGGGCGCCCAAACTTATCGCATGATCAAGAATGGCGACCAAGGCATAGGCGGCTTGCGCTCGGTCATGCCTGGTGTCTCCAACGGTTGGATATCGTATGTGTCGGTGGCCGATGTCGATGCCACCTACGCCGCAGCCTTGAAGGCGGGCGCCAAGGGCTTGATGTCGCCGGAGGATTTCGGCCCCATGGGACGCGGCGCGACCATCGCCGACCCCGGCGGCGCCTTGTTGTCGTTGTGGAAGGGCAATCAAGACGACCGTGCAGACGTTGACAAGACAGCCGTTGGCGACTGGCATTGGAACGAGCTTTGGGCAACCGACGACAAGGCCGCGCTGGCCTTCTACGAAGGCGTGCTCGGCTACACGCACGAAAGTATGGACATGGGCCCGCAAGGAACCTATCACGTGCTCAAAACTGGCGACAAGATGCGCGGCGGTTTGGTCGCGCAGCCCAAAGGGCCGCCAATTTGGCTGCCCTACGTGGCCGTCGACAACTGTGACACTACCACCGCCAAAGCGTTAGAGCTAGGCGCCGAGTCGGTCGTAATGCCCCCCACCGACATAGCCAACGTTGGGCGCTTCTCCATCGTGTTAGACCCGCTCGGTGCCGCCATCGCATTTATCAAGCCAGCGTGACGGTTGCCTGCGAAAGACAGCGGTCCACTGCCGAATCTAGCAAGGCCCGTCCCACAGCAGCTTGACCCCGGTCAGCAACACCGCCGGCGCGGCGGCGGCATAAATCCAAGGGTCTGTGACGCGGTTCTACCGGCTCAAACGACGCGGCAGGCTTCGTCGAACGACAACCGAGGTGCACGTGGTCGCAGCTTGGCGTCGACACCGTGCCCCAGGCAGCAAACAAAGTTGGTCTTTACCATGCTGCCGGCCCAAAACGCTTTGTCGATCCGCTGCTCGTCAAACCCGCTCATGGGCCCGCAATCCAGCCCCAATGCGCGGGCAGCGATGATGAAGTAGCCGCCCTGCAAACTGGAGTTGCGCAGCGCATTGGTTTCAATCAGCGGCGCTGGTTTGCCAGCGAACCATGAGCGCGCGTCGTTGTGCGGCGATAGCACGGGCAATTTGTCGTAAAAAGCCAGGTCCATGCCGATGATGGCCACGACCGGCGCCTGCCGCGTCTTTTCGACGTTGCCGGGGGCCATGCATTCGAGCAACCGTGCCTTGGCCTCGGTTGAAGTCACGAACAAGATGCGCGCCGGGCAAGAGTTGGCCGACGTGGGGCCCCATTTCATCAACTCGTACAGCTGATGCAAGGTGGTGGTGGGAATTGGCTCAGGCGTGAAACCATTGTGGCTACGTGCGTTCTCAAGCAGTTGTTCGGTGCTGGTATTCATGGGTCGTTGGGTCCTCCAACAGTTGAGGATACTCTGGCTGCTGCGTGGCGCATTGTCCGTTGGTGGCAGGCTGACCGTCGCGATGAATGTTGGCGTCCAAGCGGCGGTCGAACCCAACGCACGACGGGCGGGGCAGCTTTGTCAACGCATGCGGCGTCGCCAGTCTCGGAGGTGCGTTGAGAACAGCGACGGTATCGACGGGGGTTACGATGCAGCGCGTACAAACAGGGCCGGGCTTTTAGGGCGCAAAAAAGGTAGTAGAAGCGTACCCGCACCAGACCGACGCCGACGTGAGCAAGCGT
>JAOTTZ010000179.1 GCA_029864165.1 Burkholderiaceae bacterium | reverse complement strand
GAACGAGATCAGCGTTATCAGCACAGCCGTCACCGCCCAACCACCGTGAGCGATCATCGGGGCGCCTGGGTAGCGCTTCATGTACAGGCTGGCGGCATGAACAACGGCCGCAGCCGTGATCAGATCGAACGAAGCACGCACCGGGAAGTTCCACGCTGGGAAAGGCCGCGGCAAGGCCAGCGCGAGCGTCGACTCGACAGCAACGAATACCAGATTGCCCACTTGACACAGTGACATCAGCGCATACAACAGGTTTCGTTCCGACCGATGGGCCAGTGGCACCACAACGGCGGTTAGATACAGTGCCATCGCCAGCCCGGTCAGCATCCAGAACGTGGCTCCCAATGCCGCGAATCCGCGTCGCGGCAGCTGGAGCGGGATGTGCTCACCGTCGCTGAAAACCAATGTCACCGGCGATTGCGCCATGGCGTCTGCAAGTTGCTCTTGCGTACCGCGATGCCGTTCGCGCAGTGCGTCGTCGATCACCCATCGAGCGGATGGCCGCAACGCAAGGGGACTGACCACAGCCATATCCGCGCTGGTGCCAACCAGTCCAACCAAAACCTCGCCCACCTGCCGCGTCAGGGCAGGCAGGTCGGATGACGTCAGTTCGACTTGTCCCGCAGAATTTTCGCTCCAGCTGGCGCTCAAGAAAGGTGCTTCGGCCAGCCAGCGTGCGAACAAGAACAGGCCCGCACAACCGAGCAGCAACGCCAGCACCAACACGCGTAGCCGCCAACCGGTCCAAAGCAAAGCGATGCTGCTGGCATCGGGAGTGCGCTCGCCAAGTCTGGAATCGATTTCCGAGTGTGCGCCCAAGGTATGAGGGGCTGTTGTCATGTGAATCGCCGCTACTCAGGGGTTGCAATAGGTCCAGCGCGCGCCTGGGTGAACATCACCAGGTTTTCTCACCACCCGTTGCCCACTCGGCGCACGGCTGACTGCCCCATGCTCGGGCATGGAACCTTTGCGCTAAACGAGCCCGCGCCTGCTCGCCAGCACGGCCGCTTCGGCGCGGCTGGACACGTCAAGTTTCTTGTAAATCGACTTGATATGGTCGTTGACAGTGAACCACTTGATGCCCATCAGGTTGGCGATCTCCTTGATCGTAAAACCTTTGCTCAGATAAGTGAGCACCTCACTTTCGCGTGGCGTGAGTGGCTCGGGTTCGACTGCGTTCCCATTGACCGGCGGCGCTGTAGCGCGGCTGTTGAGAAACGCCGAATGGGGCGCCGCTTTGTTCTCGTCCTGCGCGCCCTTGTCGGCCGAACCGATGGCGCCTTGGCGAAAATGGGTCAACAGACGGCGCGCAATGGCGGGTGAAAGCGGCGGTTGGCCGCGCACGATTTTTTGCAGTTCTTCAACCAACACCTCGAAACGGTCCTCCTTCAGCAAGTAACCGTCAGCCCCGCATTGCAATGCGGGGAACAGATGGTCGTCATCGGAGTACAAAGTGGTCACAATCTTGGTGGCCGGGTAGTCAGCCAGTTCGGTCAGCAACTCCATCCCGTTGCCGTCCGGCAGTTCAAGGTCTACCAGCACCAGCTTGAACGGATCCGCCGGCTCTGCACCGTCATCTGCAAGGTCGAGGAGCCGGCGCGCTGACTCCAAGTCCCCCGCTTCGGTGATGAGCAGGGAGTCACTGAAGCTCTCGCCCACCACACGGCAAAGAAAGCTGCGCGCTACCGGGTTGTCTTCAAGAATCAAGACTTTGACTGCCACGGCCCGCCTCCCTTGTGGTTTTGCTGGTGTGCCCGCCACCAGGCGGGATCGTAACGCACTACGTCGATGCAACGGTACTACAGTTGACCATCGGCCAGCGCCGCGAGCAACCAATTACTTACAATTGCAGCATGCGCATCTTGATCGCCAACGACGACGGGTACCTCGCCCCAGGCTTGTCGGCGCTGGTGCAGGCCTGCCAGGGGCTGGGCGAAATCGACGTTGTGGCACCGGAGCAAAACGCAAGCGGGACTTCCAATTCGCTGACGCTGCACCGACCGCTGTCGGTGTTCAAGGCCGTCAACGGCTACCGCTACGTCAACGGCACGCCCTCTGATTGTGTTCACGTGGCCTTGACCGGCATGTTGCCAAAGCGGCCAGATTTGGTGCTTTCGGGCATCAACAACGGCGCCAACATGGGCGACGACACCATTTATTCGGGCACCGTCGCCGCAGCGATGGAGGGCTATTTGTTCGGTATTCCCGCGGTTGCGTTCTCGCTCACCGAAAAGGGCTGGAAACACCTTGACGCGGCTGCGCGAGTGGCTCGCGCGGTGGTTGAGTGGGTGCTGCGAGAACCGTTGCCCAAAAAGCCCTGGCTGCTCAACGTCAACATACCGGGTGGAACCGACGTGCCGGGCGCGGCGATAGACGTCACGCGCCTTGGGCGGCGGCACGCCAGCGAACCGGTCATTCGCCAAACCAATCCGCGTGGCGAGCCTATCTACTGGATCGGTGCTGCCGGCGACGCCCTTGAAGCTGGAGCAGGCACCGATTTTCATGCCACGGCCCAGGGCCGTGTGTCGGTCACACCCTTGCAAGTCGACCTCACCGACCACGCAACGCTCGACGCTTGGCGTGCCCGTTTGCAAGCCGGTCACGACAGAGGGGCAGGATGAGCACACAAAGGCCGGCGTTGAAGTTTCCGTTGCGCTTGGATAGGCTCAGTTCTGCCATGGCCCTCAGTACCCATGTGCCTGCGCGCCCGCTGTTGCGTCCGCAGGCACTGCTACAGCATGCCGCAGTCGAAGCGGCGCGACGCATTGTGCCTTCGGGAGTGGGTCTCGATTCCGCGGACGTGCGCCGTCGCATGGTGGAGCGCTTAAAGCTAACCGGTCTGCGTGACGAGGCCGTGTTAGGGGCTATGGCAGCCGTGCCCCGCCACCAGTTCGTCGACACCGCGCTCGTTAACCAAGCTTATGAAGACACCAGTCTGCCCATCGGTCATGGCCAAACGATCTCGAAGCCTTCTATCGTTGCACGTATGATCGAGCTGTTGCGAGGCGGGGCGGCGGCACTGACCACCGGCTCGTTGGGGCATGTACTCGAAGTGGGCACCGGGTGCGGCTATCAAACGGCGATCCTGGCGCGCCTGTCGCGCCAAGTGTTTTCGGTGGAGCGCGTCAGGCCGCTGTACGATAAGGCGCGCCAAAATCTGGCAGAGTTGCGCGACGCGCAAATCCGGTTAGTGTATGGTGACGGTACGCTAGGACACGCCCCCAACGCGCCCTATGCGAGCATCATCGTATCGGCGGGGGGCGATGTCATTGCGCAGGCTTGGCTCGATCAACTCGCCCCTGGCGGGCGGTTGGTGGCGCCAGTGCGGGCTGCGGATAACCGGCAGACGTTGATGGTGGTGGACAAGACAGCAGGTGGGTTCAGGCACACGAACTTTGAGCGCGTGTACTTCGTGCCTTTACGGAGCGGGTTGGCGTAGTGTTGCCCTCTGTCTCCACCAATACAACGTTACACTGAAATTTGATATCAAACGCGATGCAAGCTAATCAGCGCTATACATGTTGGAGGCGAATCGGCTTATGGCTTGCTCTCGTGGGGCTGACGAGCCTCATGCTAGGTTGCGCGTCGCCCAAGAACCGCGCGCCGGTGGAAAACCGTGGGGCGGTTATCCGCAAGCCCGTGCTGATCGCCAGCGGGGTTGCACGACCCAGCGGCGACACCCGCTTGCCCGGCGCCGAAAACGCCGGCAAACCGGGCTACTACACCGTGAGACCTGGGGACACACTGATCCGCGTCGGACTCGAAAGCGGCCAGAATTGGAAAGATCTGGTCGAGTGGAACAACATCGACAACCCCAACGTCATCGAGGTCGGTAAGGTGCTCCGCGTGGCGCCACCCGAGGCTGCTCCTAACGTCATCGCAACGCCGCAGCCAGTTCAGAGCGCGCAGATCGAAACGCGTCCGCTCGGACCTCCCACCACCGCATCGGGCTCGAATGTCGCCGTGCCAGGCGCCGCAGCGACTGCTGGCGCGAGTGACGAAGACCTGAACTGGATGTGGCCGGCCAATGGCCCTGTAGTCAAACCCTTCGACGAGACCAGCAGCAAAGGCTTGGCCATCGGCGGACGAGCGGGCGATCCGGTGTTGGCGGCTGCCGACGGCCGCGTTGTTTACGCCGGTTCAGGCCTGCGCGGTTATGGCAACCTGCTGATCATCAAACACAACAGCACCTATCTCACCGCCTATGCACACAACCAAAGCTTGCTGGTCAAGGAAGACCAAGTTGTCCGCCATGGCCAAAAGATTGCCGAGATGGGTTCGAGCGATGCCGAACGGGTGCAGTTGCACTTTGAGATTCGCAAGCTGGGTAAACCGATCGACCCAGCGACACTGCTACCGCCACGTTGAGCAAGGCAATCGAATGTCCATCGCGTAAAACCTGGTACGGCGCCTCAGGACTTCGGCCCGCCGACCTTGTGTCGCATCATTCTGCCCTTTTCTCTTTCCCAATCCCGCTTCTTTTCGGTTTCGCGCTTGTCGTGCTGCGCTTTGCCTTTGGCCAGCGCGATCTCGACCTTCACATGACCTGCCTTGTAGTGCAGGTTCAGCGGTACCAGGGTAAAGCCCTTTTGCTCCACTTTGCCTATCAGACGCTTGATCTCGTCCTTGTGCATCAAAAGTTTTTTGGTGCGGTCGGGTTCCGGGTGTACGTGGGTCGACGCGCTGCGCAGTGCGTTGATGCGGCAGCCGATGAGAAACAACTCGCCGTCGCGGATCACAACGTAGCCGTCGGTCAATTGCACTTGTCCAGCGCGGATAGCCTTGATCTCCCAGCCCGATAACACAATGCCCGCCTCAAAGCGCTGCTCGATGTGGTAGTTGAAACTGGCGCGGCG
>JAOTTZ010000178.1 GCA_029864165.1 Burkholderiaceae bacterium | reverse complement strand
GACGCTCGAGCTGGTCGCGAAACTGCGCAGCGCGCTGCTTGACGAAGTGTTTATCGAAGTCGGTGTATTGGTACATACTCAGTTCATCACCTTGATGCCTGCTGTGACGAGTGCGACGCAAAGCAAGCCGCGCACCAGCATTTCTGGCATTTTGCGGGTGAGTTGCGCGCCCAACCAGATCCCTGGGATCGACCCTATCAGCAACGCGAACAACAATTCCCAATTAACGTGGCCCAGCGTCGCGTGGCCGATGCCGGCGACCAAGGTCAGCGGCACCGCGTGCGCAATGTCGGTGCCGACGATCCGGTGCGCTGAGAGCTTAGGGTAGAGCAGCATGATAAGTGTTGCACCAATCGCCCCGGCGCCGATCGAACTCAGCGACACCAAAACACCCAGCAGCAGTCCGCACAGCACCGTCAGCAATGGCCTGCGGTGTTCGGGAATCCAGCGCATGAGGCGCAAGCCCACACCGTGCCACACATGTCTGAAAGCAACCGTCACGGCGGTGAGCAAGAGCGCAATGCCAAGCGCAAACGTCAATGCGCTGGCCCAGCCTTTGGTGATGCCGGTCAAGTGCATCAATGCGGTGGTCGCCAGAGAAGCCGGGATGCTGCCATACAGCAGCAAAGACGTGATGCGCCAATCGACATGGCCGGCGCGGTGGTGCGAGACCGAGCCAGCCACCTTGGTGACGCAGGCAAACCATAAGTCAGTGCCTATGGCGACGGCGGGGCTCAGCTTGAACACCGACAGCAGCAGCGGGGTCATCAGCGAGCCACCGCCCACGCCTGTCATGCCGACGATAGCGCCGACGCCAAACCCGCTGAGTGTGGCTATCCAATCCATGCAAGCTTTCTACGGGTACTAGGGTCTGTTGACATATAAATCACGCCTTCGCCGGGGCGGCCAAGGGTGCAGGGCTAGGCGCGAACCGCAGCTCGGGGTGGCTCCCCGTGCAAGGGCCGCAACGACGCCATGCGCCCTTGCCCGCCCCGGCCCTTCGGGTGAGTGCCCTGAGCGGGCACACTCGTCGTTGCAAATGCTCGCCGGGTGTCCAACCCGACTGCGCTTTGCGTCTAGATTGTGCTCGCTCAGGGTACTCACGCAGGTGTGATTTATATGTCAACAGACCCTAAGGCCCACCAGCACTGAACTGTACGCAGGCTTGACTGGAATGGGAACAACAGATTCCTTGTATGCATAGTTGGCAGAGGCATAAGGGCAGCGCAGCGGCGGCAATGTGATGCCACCACACCCCCGATGCTTGCTTGCGGTTGCTCTAAACGTTCGCCGACGTCAACGAACTAGGGGCCGATTACCGCTTATCTTTGCGAAAACCCCCAGCCCATGCGGGCAGACAATCAATCGCTGTGGGGGCGACCAGACGGGTCCGTGGCTACTGGCAGCGCCAACGTCCCAGTGCCTGCCGTGTCAACGTCTGCGCTCGAGGTGATCGCGCGTTGAACCGAGCGGGGCGCGCCGTCGTTCAATTCACGATCTGGGCTCGCCGATGTCTTTTGTCTTGCATCAAGATTGCATAACTGGGCGCTGCCAGCTTTACGCCGGTGACGATCGCCGTGGGTGAGCCCTTTCCGCGTGGTGGGTCGGACGTCTTGCGCCGGCCGGGCGCGCCGGCGAACGAGTCCGATCCTGCCTCAGCGCTTGATCTGGCGCCTGCAGCGCTGGCGCTGTACGCCAAGGTGTTGTCGGCAACCACATTGCAGAGCGCTGCGCACGCTCTGGTGGCCGCGCTGGCCAACGACTTCGGCTTCTCTCGGGCGTCGATCGCCGTGCACGAAAACGGTCGCACGCGGCTGCTCGCGAGTTCCAACCTCGACACGGCCAACGCACAGGCCGAACTGCCGCAGCGCCTGCTGGGCGCAATGGACGAGGCCATCGAGCAGGGGGTGAGCCTGGCATGGCCGCCACCTGTCGACATGTCCGGTGCCCAATCCGATCCAATCCGCTTCGAGCAGCAAGCGCTGCACAGCCAAGTCGGCGGCGCCGTGGGCACGGTGCCGCTCGGCCTTGGCGGTGAAGTGTTCGGCGCCTTGTGCGTCGAGCGGCGTGATGGGCCACCGATCGGCAGCGCCGAACTGGACCGACTTGAGCGGCTCCTGGTGCTCGCCGTGCCGGCGCTGCGTTGGATGCACCACGGCACACAACCCTGGCACCGCCGCGTGCGACGCGAGTTGGTGCAGCATTGGGTGGCGCTGCGCCAGCCCGAGCGCCGCACCAAGCGCCGAGTTTTGGTCGCGGTGGGGCTGATGACGCTGTTTCTTGCTGTTGCACCGTTGGAGCACGATGTCAGCGGCCGCGCCCGGGTCGAAGGTGCTGAGCAGCGCGTGTTGGCGGCGCCGACGGACGGGTTCGTGAAGACCGCCCATGTGCGCCCGGGTGACCAGGTCAAGGCCGGCGACGCGCTGGTCGACTTGCTCGACGGCGAGCTGCGACTCGAGCGCGAGCGTTGGAGCAGCCAGCTCGCGCAGCATGAAAACGCCTACGCCGCCGCAATGGCGACATCCGATCGCGCCGCTGTCGCGACCAGCCTGGCGCGCATCAGCGAAGCGCAGGCGCAGCTGGGTCTGGTCGACGAGCAACTCGTGCGCGGGCGTGTCGTCGCGCCGTTCGACGCCCTCGTGATTCAGGGTGACTTGAGCCAGTCGATAGGCGCACCGGTGCGCCAAGGTGACACATTGCTGAGGCTGGCCACCACGGGTCGCTACCGCGTCATCGTCGAAATTGACGAAGTCGATATCGCCGGCGTTCGGCCCGGACAAGCTGGACGCATGGCGTTGTCGTCGCTGCCCTGGGGTGGCGAAGACTTGCTGGTCGAGCGCATTGCGCCGCTGGCCAAGGCGGTCGACGGCCGCAATGTGTTCGAAGTCGAAGCGCGTTTGGTGGCGCCGGGCTCTGAGCTACGCCCGGGCCTGCTCGGCCGTGCTGAACTCACGGTTGGCCGCATGCCGCCGCTGTGGGCCTGGACGCGGCACGCGCTGTATCGTCTGCGGGTCGCCTGGTGGTCTTGGCTGGGGTAGCGCATGACCACCTTGTACAGCGCGCGTTGGTACCGTGTGGCGAGCCTGAAGCCGCTGCTGCCCCCGCACGTGCGGCTACGCCGTCAGCGCCAGCGCGGCGCCACGTGGTACCTGTTGGCAGACCCGGTCAGCGGTCGCAGCGTCAGGCTTAACGCCAGCGCCTACGCCATTGCCGGCCGCTTCGATGGCCAGCGCACGGTGCAACAGTTGTGGGACGCTCTGTTGGCTCAGGACGGCGACCCCGCCAGCCAAGACGAGGTGATCGACCTGCTCGCGCGGCTGCGTGAGGCAGCGTTGGTGCAGTTCGACCGGCCGGCCGATTTCGCTGCGCTGCTGCCGCACCTGGAAAGCGTAGCGCGGCCCAGCGGCAGGAGCAGCTTGCTGGCTTGGCGGTTTCCGCTGGTCAACCCCTGCGCCTTGCTCAATCGTTTGCAGCCGCTGCAGCGGCTGCTGTTCTCACGTTCGGTGTTGGTGGTCTGGTCCGTGGCGGTGGCGATATTGGTCATGCTGGCATTGCAACACGCACCGACGCTGTGGGCGCATGGGTGGCAGTGGCTGGCCACGCCGCGCTTCGCACTGCTGGCCGTGCTGCTGTACGTGCCCATCAAGCTGCTGCACGAGCTGGCGCACGGTTTGGCCGTGCACCGCTGGGGTGGGCAGGTGCGCGAGGCCGGCGTGACGCTGATGTTGCTGATGCCGGTGCCGTACGTCGACGCCTCATCCGCGTCGAGCTTTGTACAGCGGCGTCACCGCATCGCCGTCAGCGCGGCGGGCATCATGGCTGAACTCGGCATCGCCGCGCTGGCCCTGCCGCTTTGGCTTTGGCTGAGTGACGGTCTGGCACGCGACATCGCTTTCGTGACGCTGTTCATCGCCGGTGTCTCTACCTTGGTGTTCAACGCCAACCCGCTGCTGCGACTCGACGGCTACTACATCCTGACGGATGCGCTCGAGTTGCCCAACCTGGGCTCGCGCAGCCGCAATTGGTGGCAAGACCTGTTGCTGCGCCGATTGTTGCGAGTGCCCGAGGTCGAGGCGATGCAAGTGGCGCGCGGCGAGACGCCCTGGCTGGCCGCCTACGCGCCGCTGGCGTGGCTGAACATGTTGGCTATCGCGGCGTTGGCGGTCGCCTGGCTGGGACAATTTTCGCTCGCGATAGGCTTGCTCTGCGCCGCTGTACTGGGTTGGCAAGTGCTGCTGCGGCCGGTGCTGCGCCTGCGCGACCAATTGCGTCGCGCGGCGTTGGCGCGAGAGGGCACGGCGCGGCGCTGGCGCCGGTTGGCGCTGGCCGGCGCTGGCACGGCGATGTTGGTGTTGCTGCTGCCGCTGCCGCAGCGCACGCTGGTCCAGGGTGTCGTTTGGCCCGCAGACCAAGCGCAACTGCGCGCCGACGAAGAAGGCTTTGTCGAGCGGGTACACGTGCAAAACAATCAACTGGTGCAGCCGGGTGAGCTCGTGCTGGCCTTGGCAAACCCGAAGTTACAAGCCAGCCTGGTGCGTCAAACCGCTCGCGTCATGGCGCTTGAGACCGAGTTGTTCCAGGCGCTGCCGGGGCAGGGCATGCCGGTCGGCGACGTGCGCGCAGGCGATGCGCGTGCCGACCTGGTGGCGGCACAGGCTGAACTGGAACGTCTCAACGAGCGCGTGGTCGCGCTGGCCGTGCGTGCCCAGGCGGCAGGGCGTGTCGCGCTGCCGCATGCTGAGGACTTGCCGGGAACGTTCATCCGCCGCGGTAGCTTGCTCGGTCAGGTGCTGACCGACGAGCCGCCCACCGTGCGCGTAGCGGTACCCGAATCGCAAGCCACCGATTTGCGCCGTGCG
>JAOTTZ010000177.1 GCA_029864165.1 Burkholderiaceae bacterium | reverse complement strand
GGGAAAATCGTAGTGATAAGCTCGGTGCACGAGGTCATCCCCTGGGCCGGACACGTGAACTATGCGGCGTCTAAGGGTGGCGTGATGCTGCTCATGAAGAGCATCGCGCAGGAGGTGGCGCCGTTTCGCATCCGAGTCAACAGCGTTTGCCCGGGCGCCATTCGCACGCCCATCAACCAGGACGCTTGGGGAACCCCACAAGCGTATGCGGAGCTGATGAAGCTGATCCCGTACAACCGTATCGGCGAGCTCGAGGATATCGCGCGCACCGTGACATGGCTCGCTTCCGACGACGCAGACTATGTGCACGGCACAAGTATTTTTGTTGATGGCGGTATGACCTTGTATCCAGGATTCGCCACTGGGGGCTAGGGCAGACAATCGACCAATATGGAAGGACGACAAAATGGCCTACAAACCCATAGAGGACTACGGAATGATCGGCGACATGCACAGCGTCGCGTTGGTGGGGACTGACGGCTCCATCGATTGGCTGTGCCTACCTCGGTTCGACTCTCCGAGCGTGTTTTGCGCAATCCTCGACGACGAGAAGGGCGGTCACTTTCGCATTGCACCGGTTGAACGGGACGTGACCTGCAAACAGTTCTACTGGCCCGAGACGAACGTGTTGGTCACCCGTTTTCTGGCGCCAGAGGGCGCGGCCGAGCTCACCGATTTCATGCCAGTCGGCGCAGCAGCCACAAGACACAACCATCGCCAGGTCCTGCGTCGGGTCAGCGCAGTACGTGGCACGACCCACTTCCGCCTTGAGTGTCGGCCAGCCTTCAACTATGCGCGCGATCCGCACGAAGTCACGCTCACCGCGACAGGAGCGCTTTTCACTTCAGGGCAGTTGCACTTGGCACTCGCAACGAGCGTGCCCCTGCGCGAGTCCGCAGGCGCAGCGATGGCTGAGTTCACATTGCATGAAGGCGAGAGCGCGATGTTCGCGCTGCGCGACGGGGATGACAAGACCTGCGGCGTGTGTCTATCGCCGGAGGAGGGCGAGGCGCTCTTTCAAGACACCGTCGAATACTGGCGTCGCTGGATTGGGCAATGCCGCTACACGGGCCGTTGGCGCGAGATGGTGCATCGCTCAGCGCTTGCGCTCAAGCTGCTGACTTATGAGCCCACCGGCGCGATCGTCGCAGCCCCCACCTGCAGCCTGCCGGAAGGAGTGGGTGGCGAGCGCAATTGGGATTACCGCTATACCTGGATACGCGACTCGGCCTTTACGGTCTACGCCTTCCTTCGTCTTGGTTTCACTCAAGAGGCCGAGCGTTTCATGCACTTCATCAGCACACTGTGTACTGCGCCGAAACCCGACGGTTCACTGCAAATCATGTACGGAATAGATGGGCGTACAGAACTCACCGAAGAGACGCTCGACCATCTGGACGGCTACCGCGGCTCCAAGCCGGTACGTGTCGGCAACGGTGCCTACTCCCAGCTTCAGCTCGACATCTACGGCGAGCTTCTTGATTCGGCGTATCTATTCAACAAACACGGCTCGCCGATCTCATACGACATGTGGTTGTCGCTGCGCGCGCTGGTCGACTGGGTCTGCGACAACTGGCACCGTACGGACGAGGGCGTATGGGAGGTGCGTGGCGGGCAGCAGCATTTTGTGTATTCAAAGCTCATGTGTTGGGTTGCGCTCGATCGTGGGATCCGGCTCGCGCAACGCCGCTCGTTCCCGGCAGATCTTACGCGCTGGCACGGCGTACGCGACGCTATCCATGACGAGATCATGACAAAGGGCTGGAGTGCCGAGCGGCGCGTGTTTGTGCAGCATTACGGTAGCAATTCGCTGGATGCAGCGAACTTGATGATGCCGCTCACGTTCTTCATTTCGCCCACCGATCCGCGCATGCTAGCCACGCTCGACGCAACCCTACTCTCGCCGGAGCGCGGCGGCCTGGTTGCCAACAGTCTTGTCTATCGCTACAACGTCCTCGAAACCAATGACGGTTTGCGCGGTGAAGAAGGTACGTTCAACATCTGTACCTTCTGGCTGGTCGAGGCATTGACACGCGCTGGCAAATTTCAACGCGGACGTCTCGAGGAAGCGCGACAGATGTTTGAGCGCATGTTGGGCTTTGGCAACCACGTTGGGTTGTATGCCGAAGAGACCGGGCCACGCGGAGAGGCGCTGGGGAATTTCCCGCAGGCGTTCACGCACCTCGCGCTGATCAGCGCGGCGTTCAACCTCGACCGCGCGCTCGGTTCAGGCGGTTAACGATGGCTGTTGCGATTCAGCTTGACGACGGCAACTACCTTGGCTGGCGAGCACTGTGGCTGCGTGGCCCCGAGTTGGCGCTTGCGCTGGTGCCCGATGTTGGCGGGCGCAGTGTGAATTTTACCGACCTGGGTGAGTCGCTCAGTTGATCGAACGTGCCGAACCGATTGCGGCGCCTGGGACGAGTTTTATGGGGTCAAAAATTCGCACCAGGCGAGTCGACGGCGGTAGTTGTGACGGGCAAAGGTTCTACCGGTGTAGAGCGCGAAATCTACGCATGCGATTCAGGTCGGACGTGCGATAAGGAACCAACCTGGAGGCGAGAGGCAAGTTCTTCTACGCACCAAACTCGTCTCCGAGTTCCTGGGCACGTTGCCGCGCCGCCTGCATGGCTTTGATAAAAGCGGCCTTGACGCCGTCGGCTTCGAGTGACGCCAGGGCGGCATTGGTCGTACCACCCTTGGAAGTGACACGTTCACGCAGCGCTTCTGGCGCTTCGTCGGACCCGCGCGCCAACGCTGTGGAACCGGCAAAGGTGGCCAGCGCGAGCTGCTTGCCCTGCTCAGGGGACAGGCCCATCGCCTGCGCGGCTTGCATCATCGCCTCGATGAAGTACAGAACATAGGCGGGGCCGGACCCAGACAATGCCGTCACTGCGTCGAGGTCGGCTTCACTTTCGAGCCACAGGGTGGCTCCGGTGAGCGCCAGCACGTGCTCAACCAACGAGCGGTCACTGGCCGTCACAGCCGTACGAGCGTACAAGCCGGTCATGCCCTGGCCTATCAGCGCCGGCGTATTGGGCATGGCGCGTACGACCCGCTGGGTTCCAGTGATGCCGGCGACCGTGTCGCTGCGTACTCCCGCCATCACACTCAGTTGCAGCGCTTGGCCTATGTGTGCTACGCAGGGCGCGGCGGCCTGCTTGAAAAGTTGTGGCTTGACAGCCCATACAACGAGGGCGGCTCGCGCAATAGCGGCATCTGCCACCGGCAGCGCGCCAATGCCGTGCTCCGTACGCAAGCGCTGACGCTGCGCTGCGGCGGGTTCGACGACCAGAATCGACGATGCAGCGCTGCCACCCGCAATCAGCCCACCTACGATGGCGCTGGCCATATTGCCGCCACCGATGAACGCGATGGTGTTGGTCGTCATGGTTCAGTGTAGCCAGACTTGATCTGGCGCTCTCTGGGTTTGCTCTAAGCAAAGAAAAATGCCGGCGCATAGCGCCGGCATTTCTTCTGCTGGAGACGGCCGTCCCCGGCGTCGGTTTCAGCTGAGATGATTGTTGATCAACCTGGTCATCTCGAACATCGACACCTGGCCTTTTCTGAAGATTTCCTTCAGTTTGGCGTCGGCGTTGATCATCGTGCGCTTGACCGGGTCTTGCAGCCGGTTGGACTTGATGTAGTCCCACACCTTCTTCGTGACTTCGGTACGCGGAACAGCTCGCGCGCCGATGACAGCGGCCAATGCAGCGCTGGGTGTCATGGGTTTCATGAACGCCGCGTTCGGCGTACGCTTCTTTGCGGGCGCCTTCTTGGCTACCTTCTTGACCGCTTTCTTTGCGGGCGCCTTCTTGGCTACCTTCTTTGCAGGCGCCTTCTTGGCTACCTTCTTTGCAGGCGCCTTCTTGGCGGCCTTCTTTGCCGGGGCTTTCTTCGCAGTTGCCATTTTGATTCTCTCCATCAAGTAAGTGGTTGATGTGCGGGTGGATGGGCAAGAGCCGCGTGAGCTCAAGTGTTCCTCACTCACCCTGCGTGCGAATGGTACTGCGTGCGCAGCGTGTTGGAAAGCGATTTTCCTAGGAGAAACGCATATTTGCCCAGGTTGCACCGTGTTTTGTCGCGGCATGACATCACTGGCGCGACTGCTGCGCAGCAAGAGTTCGCCTTGCGTCAGCGATCTCCATCGGCAAAACGAGCCGCAGTATGCTTACGAGATGAAAGTTCTGGCTCGCTGGTTGTTGTTGGCCGCCGCCCTCTTGCTGGTGGCAAATTTCTACCCCGGCGTGTCGGTGCCGGGCTTTGGTTCAGCACTGATTGCAGCGCTGGTGCTGGGGCTGTTCAACACTTTGCTGCGGCCCCTGCTGGTGTTGCTGACCTTGCCGGTGACGCTGATCACGCTGGGCTTGTTTCTGTTTGTTATCAATGCAGCCATGTTCTATGCGGCTGCCTATGTGCTGGAGGGGTTCGGGGTCAGCAGCTTCGGCGCGGCATTGGTGGGCTCGATTCTGTACAGCGCTTGCGGCATGGTGATCGACGTCGCAATCGAACGTTTTTTTCCGCCAGAAACCGAAATTGAGTGATCGGCTGCCCCACTCCCGCGCACGCTCCCAGCGCAATGCTGAGCATGCAGGACCCGCAAGGCGCGTGACGGTTGATCCCTCTTCGTAAACACCCTTAGACGATGGCGCACCGACTCACGCACATCGTCACCCGTGCCGGCGACGACGGCACCACCGGCCTGGGCGATGGCACCCGGGTTGCAAAGGACTGTTTGCGGGTACACGCGATGGGCGACGTGGACGAGCTCAACTCGAACCTCGGTGTGTTGCTGGCCGAGCCACTGCCAGCGGAGGTGCGGGTGCTGTTGGGCACCGTTCAGCACGATCTGTTCAACCTGGGCGGTGAGTTGTCTATCCCTGGC
>JAOTTZ010000176.1 GCA_029864165.1 Burkholderiaceae bacterium | reverse complement strand
TCCGGGTAGCTGCTGTTTTTAGGGTAAAAGTAAAGCAGTTCTGCAACCCACGTGATGCGCTGAACTGGGGCCTGCGTATTCATACATTCACAGGCCCTCGCAAACTGTATGTTCAGAGCGTGCGAATGTGAATGCGGCATGTTGTCGCATGCAGCGCCGACGCCGGGCGCGAAAGCGCCATGGCCAAAAAAATCGGGGCTTCTTCCGCCAAAAAGCATCGGGACGGGCGCTGCCCCGCGGCGCGAAGCGCGGCAGCTGCAATACGCCACGGCCACCGCTTGTGCGGTTATGGCGCGAGGAAGGCTTCGAACGGTTGAAACGGCTCAGCGCGGCCTGCCGCGCCTACCGCGGGGAGGACAAGAGACTCATCGTCTCCTAAAGACGACCCCAGCGCGTTGGTGCGAAGTATTTGTCTGTGATCGCCGACGTGTCCGTGCGGAATGGTCAGCTCAGGATGGTCAAACGGCGCGCGCTCGTAGCGAACACGGTCGTCCGTCAATGATTTCATGAAGTTGACCAGGTCGGCTCGAGCCGTAGCGTCCAACTGCAACTCCGCCTGCGGAAACACCGTTCCGAACTGCTTGCTGCGGCCCTGAAAGTTTCCGCCCCGGGCATAGAACTCGACAACTTCTTCCAATGTCGCCATGCTGCCGTTGTGCATATACGGTCCGGTCAACTCGACGTTCCTAAGAGTGGGGATCTTGAAAGCACTATCTGTGACCGCAAGCATTTTGCGAGTGGCCGGATTGGCAAGTTCCGCCGCCGCCGCCGCCGGCGTCGGCAAAAACGCCCCGGCCAAGCTAAAACATCCCCCTGTGTTTTGGGATTGCGGCTGGATGCCATCGGCCAGCGTGAAAAACTCAGAATGGGTTGCCACCATGTTGAGGGCAATTGGCACTTGAAGGTCGCAGGGACGAACACCGCGAACGGCAGAATCGAGCACGGCAG
Organism: Burkholderiaceae bacterium; assembly: GCA_029864165.1. GTDB lineage: Bacteria > Pseudomonadota > Gammaproteobacteria > Burkholderiales > Burkholderiaceae_C > CAIKUF01. The sequence continues at coordinate 3,960 of JAOTTZ010000176.1, read as the reverse complement.
CCCGGTCGCCGGTGAGATACCGCAGGTACTGGTCCGCAAGAGACAAAGGATTGCCGAAGGCGTCTTTGCCCGCCAGCCCGGGATCCCAATCGTCTTGCCCAACGCCGGTGGCGGCAAACCCGGTATCGATAATCCCCGCTCCCTTGAAAACTGCCGTGCGCGTTACGACGTTGCGGGTGACACTGAGGATTTGGGTTTGGTCGCCAAAGGCTAAGGGGTCTTCCTTGACCAGACGAGCGTTGGTTTCCAGCGCGGCGGAAGTAAGCAGGGGGCCGAGGTGACAACGGTTGCAGTGGCCTTCCCGAAATTGCTCGAATCCCCTAATTTGTGAGGCGGAGAGGTCTACCGGAACACCTTCGTCGTCGCGACGGCTGCGGTCAAAAGGTGAGTCATCAGAGACCAGGGTCGATTGGTATAACTGCAGCGCCACGCCAAAAAACATCCCAAAGTTGGCCTCGAGTTGGTTGTAGGGTAATGGCACGTCATTGCCCGTCGCAGGTTTGGGAGCACCAAACGGCCCGCGCTCTCTGGAAGACCAGAATATCGGATTGAACGCTTGTTGGACCAAAAACATATAGTAGGTATTCAGCCCAGCCTGGAGGTTCTCGTTGGTGCTACGGCTATAGGGCCCGAGAACGCTGTCGGTAGGGTGCACACGCTGATTTTCCAGCGGTCGCCGCCATATCAGCTTGCGGCCCAAGTTCGCTAGCGTGCGCCCGTCACAGGTCATTTCGGTGCTGTTGACGATGGGAGCAACGGCCTGCGACGCCAGCGCCGAATTGGTCAGGCGCATCCGCAGTTTGTACACCTTTCCTTTGAACAGCTGGACCCAAACTCCCGCGTCAGCGTCACGCTCGCCCCAGGGGCTGCTGCCGTTGAAGACATTGCTCGCGCGGCCGTCCCAGAAGTTGCGGTAGTTGAATACTGCGTTGATAACCGAGGGTGCGTTGCGGTCGACGACACGACGCGTACCGGTGCCGCCGACGTGAAACACTGTGCCCGGCGATCGAACGCAATCGTCGCTGGCTTGTTTTAAAACCGGGGCCGTTTTGAAGCTACCGCCAAAAGTTCCTGCCGAGCCGACGACATCGTCTGACTCGCGCAAAAAGCCCGCCAGTTCAGTTTTTACAGTAGGGCTGTTTGACTGCGTCAGCGGAAAGTCGCTTCGGCGCAGCGTGTAGTTGGGGCCACGAGGGGCCCCGTCGGTGCCGGGGTCGAAACCGGACGTGCTGCCCGGACCACTGGGCGTAAACTGGTTCTTGACTCGCGGATCGGCGCCTGCATGAAAATGGCACGATGCGCAAGCCATGCCGTCGCTGCCAACGTTGCGGTCCCAAAACAAAGCCTTGCCCAGCACCAGCGCCTTTTCCAGGTCGACCACGATCGGGCTCGGACCGGTCAGCAGGCCAGGAACCTCCGGGACAGGTACGCCCTTCAGGGAGGTCGGGATCGGACCGGTCGCCAATACGCCGTTCGCGAAGCCGGCGCCTAAAGCAGCAAGCAGAGACGACTTGAACAAACTGTGTATGCCACATCGAGAAAACAGCATGGCGACCCTCAAAATAAAAGCGCAGGCCTTTAAAGGCTCAGCGCTTAACTCGCTTGCGGCGCAGCAACGGTACAAGCAACAGACCCGCCGTCAGCATTGCCCAGGTTTGCGGCTCGGGCACGGCAGAGACCGTCAGCAACATATTTTGCGACGTGAGATTATGGTCAGTTCCGCCGGCGTAGATGGCATACCAGCCCGGTTGCAGTTGCGAGAAGCTCAGCTCGACCCAGTTGCCACCCATGCTGCCGGTGACCCCCTGCTCATACAGGTTGGTCACGCTGACGTCATGGATACCCTGCAGAATATCCTCGTCCCAACCCGTAGTTGGGGACAACTGACTCTCCCCCGAGACGCCGTAGGCAAGGGTTTCTTTCAAGCCGCCCGAGCCGACGCTCATCCAAGCGGTACCACGGCTCCCTATTGGATCCACTGCATTGAATGTATCCGGGGAAGACCAAACGGAATCAGAGTTTTCACTCACGGACGGAGAGGAGTCGCCACCATCAAACTGTTCGCTGCCTGACGCCCACACGGTAAGACCGGGTTTAAAGTCAACGCCCGCCGTCTCTGGTGCGAGACGAACCTTTGTGTCGGCAGCGGCCGCAAGCTCAAATGTGTACCACGCTCCGGTATGCCCCCACGCCGAAAAATGGAGGCCGGGGTTGTCCGAATAGCTACTCTCCAACATGCTTTTGACGACGCTCAAAGACTCACCAGCGCCTATGCTTGGAGCAACGCCTAAACCGTTATCCCAACCCTGGACTGTTACGGCACCGGCCGCTACTGCGTTGCCACTGGCCGCAGCCACAAACGCGGCCGCAACGGCAGCGGAAACAGTGGAACGACTAAAAGTGAGGGAATGGTTCATGGCTTTGATCTCCTGATAAGAAACTGGCTTAAAAGCGTCGTGAGGTAGGGACCCGACGCACCTTTCCACGAGTGCATTGTGCGATCGTTGTGCACAAAAATCCATGCGGCAAATTGCCGCAGGGCGCGCAATGCAACTATCGTGGCTTGCATTTTCTGGCGATGCCGCTAGCCTGTGAGCAGTTGCGTCGCGTGGATATTGAGCGATGAACTGCGTCGGGTAGATCGCCCTCACACGCTGTCATGCGAGCGTTGGTAAGTGCACGCCAGCGCACTCCATTCATATATTCATTCGTCGCGTTTCCCATGGCCGACCGCACAAGCGCACATGAAAACCGTTGACGCCAAAGACTCGCCATCGCAGATCCAACGCCTGTGCGTTCTGCGCTGGATATCGGCCGGCAGCCAGGCGTTGATGCTGACCATCGCAGTCAACGAACTGGGCATGGCACTGCACCTGGGCCCCGTGGTCGCGGTGGTGCTGGCACTGGTTGCGTTCAATTTGTTCGCCGCTTGGCGGTCCCGTCGCCCATGGCTGGTCACTGACGCCGAGGTCTTTGGCCACCTGTGCGTTGACATCGTGGCGCTGACGCTGCTGCTGTACTTCTCAGGAGGTGCCACCAACCCTTTTGTTTCCTTGCTGTTGCTGCCACTGACCATTGCCGCAGTGATGCTGCCAGGGCGCTACGCGTGGGCTACGGCGGGGCTGACGCTCGGTGCCTACAGCCTGCTCATGTTCACGCATGTTCATTGGTCGGCGCCACCAAGGTTGTTGCGGTTTGTCGGCGATGTTTTTCCGGGTCTTGTCCAGCTGACTTCCGAGCACGCCGCGCACTCGTCGAGCAGCTTCGGTCTGCACCTGCTGGGCACTTGGTTTAACTTTTTGGTGAGCGCCTTGATCATTGCTTTTTTTGTCGTGCGTATGGCCACGGCACTTCGCCAGCGCAATGCCGACTTGGCGCTGGCGCGCGAGGAAGCGTTGCGCAGCGAGCAAGTCTTAGGGTTGGGTACCTTCGCCGCCGGTGCAGCCCATCAACTCGGCACCCCGCTGTCGACGATGGCCGTGGTCGTCAGCGAGTTAGATCGCCAGATCGGTAGGCGAGGTGCGATGTCCAGCGACCTCAAGCTGTTACGCCAGCAGATAGAAAACTGCAAGAAAATTCTCTCGGACTTGCTGGGCGCAGCCGGCCAAGCGCGCAGCGAAGAGGGGGGGGCGAAAAAGCTTGATTTGTACATCAAAGACGTGGTCGCGCAATGGCAGTTGTTGAGGCCCAGCGTTCCCGTCACAACCATGATCGAACGCCTACAACCAGCGCCGTACGTGGTGGCGGACCGAACCCTGGAGCAAGCGTTGATCAACTTGCTCGACAATGCGGCCGACGCGTCACCGCAAAGTTTGGAGGTACAAGCGTGGTGGGATCAAACCTGCTGCCGCGTCTACATACTAAACCGCGGGGGCGGTATCGCCGCTGCCTCGGCGCCACAGGTGGGGCAACCCTTCTTTACCACCAAGACCGAAGAGGGTGGCCTGGGCATCGGTGTCT
>JAOTTZ010000175.1 GCA_029864165.1 Burkholderiaceae bacterium | reverse complement strand
CTGTTCATTGGGGGCAGGCTCTTGGCGGCGAGCGTCAAAAGAGCGCTTCTTCCATGTCCATCAGCGGCTTGGCGCCAGAGCGCACCGCGCGAATCAGCCCCGCTGTTTCAGGCAGGATCTTGGCATAGTAAAAGCGCGCGGTGGCGAGTTTGGCTTTGTAGAACGGGTCGCCGCCGTTGACCTTCTCAAGCGCGAGCTTGGCCATGCGGGCCCAGAGATAGGCAAACACCAAATGGCCGCAAATGCGCAAATAGTCAACCGCCGCTGCGCCCACTTCATCGGCATTGCCTAATGCCTTCATGCCGATTTCGGTGGTCAGCTTGGTGACCTTCTCGACCAGATCGGCCAGCGGATTGACGAACTCTTGCATGGCCTCGTTGACGCCTTCTTCGTCGATGAAGTCGGCCAGCTGCCGGCCGAACTTCTTCAACTTGGCGCCGTTGTCGGCCAGCACTTTACGGCCCAGCAGGTCCAGCGCCTGGATGGTGTTGGTGCCTTCGTAGATCATGCTGATGCGGGCGTCGCGCACGTACTGCTCGATTCCCCATTCTTTGACGTAGCCGTGGCCACCAAAGACCTGCAGGCAATGCGAAGTTGCAATCCAGCCGTTGTCGGTCAAGAAGGCCTTGGCGATAGGCGTGAGCAGCGCTACTTGGTCGGCGCAGTCCTGGCGCGTTGCCTCGTCGGGCGCAGCTCTGCCTTTGTCGGTCTGCAGCGCCACGTAGTAAGCCAAGGCGCGCCCTGCTTCGGCATAGGCGCGCGCGGTGAGCAGCATCTTGCGCACGTCGGGGTGCACGATGATCGGGTCTGCTGGCTTGTCGGGCGACTTGGGCCCTGACAACGACCGCATTTGGAGACGTTCCTTGGCGTAGGCAGCGGCGTTTTGGTACGCGACCTCGGTCAACCCCAACGATTGCACACCCACACCCAAGCGAGCAGCGTTCATCATCACGAACATGGCCTGCAGGCCGTTGTTGGGTTTACCCACCAACGTGCCGATGGCGCCGTCCATGACGATTTGCGCGGTAGCGTTGCCGTGTATGCCCATTTTGTGTTCGATCCCGGCACAGTAAATAGCGTTGCGCTCGCCGAGTTGGCCGTCGGGCTGAACCAGGTACTTCGGCACCACGAACAGCGAAATCCCCTTGGCGCCCGGTGGTGCGTCGGGCAAGCGCGCCAGCACTAGGTGAACGACGTTGTCTGCCATGTCGTGTTCACCCGACGAAATAAAAATCTTGTTGCCGGTGATTTTGTAGCTGCCGTCGGCTTGTGGCTCGGCCTTGGTGAGCAATAGCCCCAAATCTGTGCCGCAATGCGATTCGGTCAAACACATCGTGCCAGTCCATTGGCCACTGACCAACTTGGGCAGAAAGACGGCTTTTTGATCCGGCGAGCCGTATGCGTGCAGCGCTTCGTAAGCGCCATGGGTGAGCAGCGGATACATCGTCCAAGATAGGTTGGCTGAGTTCAGCATTTCCGACAGGCACACGCCCAGTACCGTCGGTAAACCTTGGCCCCCGTGCTCAGGGTCGCAGCTCAGCGCCGGCCAACCACCCTCGACAAACTGCTTGTAGGCGGTTTTGAAGCCGCGTGGGGTTTGTACCTCGTGGCTCGCTGGGTCGTAGCAACAGCCCTCTTCGTCGCCGCTTTGGTTCAGCGGTAACAGGACCTCGGCGGCGAACTTGCCGCCCTCTTCGATCACAGCGTCTATGGTCTGCGCATCGATCTCGGCGTGCGCTGGCAGCGCCTTGCATTCGTCTTCGATATTCAGCAGCTCATGCAGCACGAACCTGATGTCGCGCAAAGGCGGGGTGTAATGGACCATCTAGTGGATTCCTCAAACAAACGCCAACGTGTTATGCGGAGCAGCAGCCGCCGCTGAACAAGCCGCGCCTGGGCGCGGCACTTTGTCATGCCACTGCAGCGGCGACGACGCCGACCGAACGGCAGTGAAAGCCTGCTCGGCCAGTGTGCGCCAAACTGATTTTGACAAGTGTAGCCTTGCGTGAGCTACGTTGCAGAGGAAGCGAAGAAACCCATAGGCCCTACTCCGGAAAAACCATGCCGGAACGTTTGGCTTGCTCCTGCGCGGTTACAGGCAGCGGCGGCATACGTCGGCCGTAGACGCGGAATATGCGTTCGGTCAACGGGGGGTGTGTTGCAAGCCATCCGTCGCTTACCCTGGACAAGCTGTCGCCCGCATCGACCAACAGCATATGCAGCACAGCGGGGTGAGAAAAACGCATCTTGGCGTGGCCGGCATGCGCAAGTTGTTCAATTTTGCGCAGCACACCGCCCAAGCCTTCTTTGCTCCGGGTGAACTGCACGGCACGCGCGTCGGCCAAGAATTCACGCTGGCGCGACACCGCGGCACGCAACAGCCGACCAGCCAACCAACCGAGGAAGCCTACGCACTTGATGGCAATCCCGGGCAGCGCCAGGAGCGTGCGGTCGCCCTCGTCGTTGGGCTCACACATGCTGCGCCCCAGGTTGAAAATCATCTCTAGGCCAAAAACCATACCCGATAAGTGCATATTGAGCCGGGTATCACCTTCGCGGATATGGCTAAACTCGTGCGCGATCAACCCTTGCAGCTCGTCACGCGTGAGCTGTTCCAGAGCGCCCCGTGTGACTGCCACCACAGCGTCATCTTCGTCCCAGCCGGCAGCAAAAGCGTTGATGGATTCTTCGCGGGCTAGCACCATCGCAGTGGGCGGTTTCATGTTGGCGGCAATCGCCAACTCTTGCACGATGTTGTCGAACCGCTGCTCTGCATCTCGGCTGGACGACCAAAGCTCGCGCGCGCCCGCCCGGCGCGCCAGCTTGACGCCACCGGCGCTCAAGTTGGATGCCTCCAACCCCCAACCGCCCAACACGAAAAGCAATGTCAACCCGGTGTTGACGTGAAAAAAGTAGGCTGGGTAGCTGCTCTGACCCAGCACAGCAAAGGGCCAGATAAGCCACCACGCCAAAGCCAGCGCAGCGTTGACCGCCAGCGTCAGCAGCAACAAGGTTAAGACAAACAATACCAGCAGGCGACGCGTTTGCGCGCGGGCTTGCTCTTGGTGCTTGAAAAAGCGCATGGCGTCGATGTTGCAGCGCTGACGCCGGTGTGACTCTAGTGCTGCGGCCCGAAAATATCGAGGCATGATGAAAGTAATGGATTCGGCCTCATGGCTAGGCGCAAACCACAGCGATACCCGGACGTATCGCGAGGATTTGCAACGCCGCCATGGGGTCGAATGCGCGCTTTCATGTATCGATATTTTCGGGCCGCAGCACTAGCGGCTGAACTCGGGCTAGTGTAGTGTTGCATGCTATGCGGTACTTATAAAATCGATGCGTTTGGGCCTGTAGCTAGGCGCAAACCACGGCAATAGCCAAAGCTATTGCGAGGCTGAGCCCGGACACAAACAGTCCAGTGGACTGTTTGTGCCTGGCGAAGGACCAAGCCTCTGGCTTGGTGCGGCCTGCAAGGTTTTGCAACAACGCTACGGGGCCAAAGGCGCGGTTTTTAAGTGCTGAGTAGCGTGCAACACTGCACTAGGGCCTATAGCTGGATACGCAAGGTTTCCCGTTCTTCGTCACTCACAGTGGCTTGCAGCATGGCAGATGGCGCAAAGCCAAAGATCTTGGCCACGATGAGGGCCGGAAATTCTGCTCCAACGTTGTTGTAGTCCAGCACGGCGTCGTTGTAGGCCTGGCGCGCAAACGAGACCTTGTTTTCGGTGCTGGTAAGCTCTTCGCTGAGATCGCGAATAGTCTCGTCCGCCTTGAGGTCGGGGTAGTTCTCCGCCACGGCGAGCAAGCGCCCCAAACTGCCCCCCAGCATCTGCTCGGCAGCGGCCAGCGCGCCAACGGCTGTTGCGTCGGCCGGTTTTGCCCGTGCAAGGTCATTGGCTGCCCGCGCCTGATTGCGGGCGGCAATCACCGCTTCAAGCGTTGCCCGTTCATGCGCCATGTACTTTTTCGCGGCTTCCACCAGATTGGGGATCAAGTCGTAGCGGCGCTTGAGTTGCACATCGATCTGTGCAAACCCATTGATGATGGTGTTTCTGAGGCGGACCAAGCGGTTGAATACCCCCACGCCCCAAAATAGAAGCAGGGCGAGGATGACGATCGCAACCAATGATGTAGTGGACATTGCAAGCATGTACAACAAGTGGAATCAACAACGGGACGGCAACGAAAAGATCAATGCCAACCACGAGGGTAGAACTGTATTACAACTACCTTGCGGAAAGTGGTGCCGCCCAGGCCGGCTCCAGATGCTCTTAACCGGCGGTGGTTTCAGCCCCGTCTCATGCTCATGCAGCCGAACATGGCTATGCCAGCACATTAGCCGGCTTCGTTGATGCCGTGTGCTCGCGCAACTCAACGCTGTGATCGCCAGCCCGGTAAATCTGCACAACCTGCTGCGAATTTCTGGGCACGCCACAAGATCTGGGGGTTTCCACGGCGTTGTTGCTAAGCTGCGACAGCATGCCGTTGTCGTTGTTTGCCAGCTAGTCATGGGGTTGCTCCCGCGTTGATGCGGCACGCGTTGGCCGGCCTGCACACCGAGGGCTTCGCTACGGTGGACGAGCCAAGCACAGCTATCCGGCGCGCTGTTGAGGGTCTGTCACACAATTGTTGCTCTGAACTGCGCAACGCTGCGCGGCGCTGGATTTCTCAACCGCACACACTACACTAACGCACCCAGGATCGGGTTACGTTCTCTGTTTTATTCTCCTGTGGCGCCAACTGATTGTTCATGCCCCTACCTTCCAAGCTGCAAGCGTTTGTCGATAGCGAACTTTCCCGCGCGCCAGTGCTGGTAGAGCAAGTCCGCCGGCAGACGATCGACGCCCTACAACGACAAGGTGACGCCGCTGCTGCCCCGTCGCCAGCAGAACGGTCGCTTCGGTTTGATTTGG
>JAOTTZ010000174.1 GCA_029864165.1 Burkholderiaceae bacterium | reverse complement strand
CAAACAGTCTAGTGGACTGTTTGTGCCTGGCGAAGGACCAAGCCTCTGGCTTGGTGCGGCCTGCAAGGTTTTGCAACAACGCTACGGGGCCAAAGGCGCGGTTTTTAAGTGCTGAATAGCGTGCAACACTACACTAGATGAACTTGCACTGCTCATTGTTTCGTACGCGCCAGCCAGTGGCGGCCATGCTATCGTGGACTCTTAGAGCAAACCGAGAATCGGCGTCTGCGAATCAGGCGCTTTGCGTCAAATCGAAGCGACGAAATCAAAGCGGGTAGATCCAGCGTGCATCGTAAAGAAGCTTCCAACGTGATCCAACGCGCCCGCGTCATTCACGCCATCGCGTGGGCGGCATTGGTGCTTTCCTTAGCCTGCGGCATTATGGTGCTCGTGGCCGGGCCCGGCTACCGCATGGCTTGGTGGTCTTTCGTTACTGGGATTCAGACGATTCGATGGGCCGCCACTTTCGCCTTGGTCGCTGCGGCCTTGGGCTTGATCGTCGTCCCGATGGCACTTCGGGCAAATGCACGCCGCTCCTTGCAGGTCGCAATGGCCGGCGCGCTCGTCGGCCTTGTCGTTGCCACACCGCCAATCGTCTTGTGGCTGCGGGCGCAGCACCTGCCACGCATTCACGACATCAGCACCGACACTGACAACCCGCCTCCATTCGTCGCCGTCGTGCCGCTTCGCCTGGACGCTGACAATCCGGTGGCGTACCAGGCTGGAACGGCGGCACAACAGCAACAGGCCTATCCCGACGTTGCGCCGCTGGTGCTCAAGGTGCTACCGGCACAAGCATTCGCGCGCGCTGGCCAAGCCGTGCAGGCAATGGGTTGGACGATGGTTGCGGTATCTCCGCAAGACCTGCGCATTGAGGCGACAGACAGTTCACCGCTGTTCGGATTCAAAGACGACGTCGTCGTTCGCGTGTCGTCACATCCTGCGGGCAGCCGCGTCGATGTGCGCTCGCAGTCCAGGGTGGGCGTGAGCGACATCGGCGTCAACGCAAAGCGTATTCGTAGCTTCTTAAAGCGCATCGATGCCGAGTAAGTGGTGTTGACCGAACCAGAAGACGAGCAGCTTGTGTTCACCGCGATGTCCGGCATAGCAGTCCACTCGCGATGATCAATCTCATGACAGCGCTCTTGTGGATAGCGGCCGCGTACCTGCTTCTCGTGGCGGCCATCTTCCTGATGCAAAACCGCCTGCTCTACTTGCCCACACAGGCGACGGTGGAGAGCTTGGTCAACCCTGGGCTGAAGGCGTGGCCGTCGTCGCAGGAGTTTCGCGGTCTGGTAGCGGAGCCGGCGGGCACCGCTCGTGCCACCGCCATCGTATTTCACGGTAACGCCGGACATGCAGGCCATAGAGCGTTTTACGCTCAGGCGCTGCTGCCGTTAGGCTGGCGCGTGATCCTTGCCGAGTATCCCGGTTACGGTGCGCGCACTGGCAATCTCGGCGAGGCGAGCCTGGTGGCGGACGCCGAAAAAACGCTTGCGCTGGCGCATCGACAATACGGTGAACCGCTGCTGTTGGTGGGTGAATCGTTGGGTGCAGCGGTAGCGGCTGCGGCCGGTGCCCGGCAGCGCGACCTCAGCGCTGGCTTGTTGCTCATCACGCCATGGGACCAGCTCGCGAACGTGGGCTCGCACCACTACCCGTGGCTGCCAGTGAAGTGGATGCTGCGCGACCGCTACGACACCGTTGTGAACTTGACGGAGTTCGACCGCCCTATCGTCGTCGCCATCGCTGAGCACGACAGCATCGTGCCTGCGCGCTTGGGCACCGCGCTGCACGCTGCGCTCACTGGGCCAAAGCACTTGACGGTGATCGAAGCCAGCGATCACAACGATTGGGCCAGCCGTGTGGATGCCAACTGGTGGCGCGCGGCGACCGCGTTCGCGCTCGGTGAAACGCCCTGATGCGCCGTATTGCATGGCACCTATAGCCAAACCGTGCCCGAAGCCCAACAACCGACGTTGATCTTCAGCGCTCGGCCACGAGCTGATCTTGTCGCGACGGGTAATCCAACCAACAGCCAACCAACAAATGGGCGGCGGTCAGCGGCTCGCCTTGTTGGCGATCCGTTGCAGCAGTTGCTGCCATGACTTGACGAACGACTGCACGCCGTCGTGTTGTAACTTGGCCGCCAATGCGTCGACATCCACGCCAGCCTGGGTGATCTGAGCCAGCACCGCCTCGGCATCACCGCCGTCAGTGGCCATCACGCCATGCAGCTGGCCGTGGTCGGCGAAAGCGTGCAGGGTTTTTTCCGGAACCGTGTTGATGGTGTCCGGTGCGGCCAGCGCGCTGACGTACAGCGTGTCCGAGGCTGAAGGATCTTTGGTGCCTGTGCTGGCCCACAGCAAACGCTGCGGACGTGCACCGGCGGCGGCGAGTTTTTGCCAGCGCTTTGACGCGAGCAGTTCGCGATACGCGCGATACGCTTTCTGCGCCACCGCGATACCGAGTTTATGGTGCAACTCTGTGGGCAGCAGCGGGTTGCCGGCCACGTCCCAGCGGCTGATGAACAGCGAAGCGACTGAGCCCACATGCGGGTCAAGCCCGGCGTCGACGCGGCGTTCGATTCCACGCAGATACGCTTCAGCCGCGGCTAGATAGTGTGCGTCGGAAAACAGCAGCGTCACGTTGATCGGGATGCCAAGAAAAATCGCCTCCTCGATTCCCGGCACCCCCTGCGGCGTGCCGGGAATCTTCACAAACAGATTGTCGCGCTGGGCCTGGCTGTGAATTTGCCTGGCAGCTGCGATCGAGCCGGCAGTGTCAGCAGCCAACAGCGGTGACACCTCCATAGAGACCCAACCGTCAAGTTGACGGGTAGCGTCGAACACCGGGCGGAACAAGTCGGCGGCGCGCCGCAGGTCTTCCAGCGCCAGCTCGATGAACAGCGTTTCGCCCGCAAGCCCCGCCAGCGTTTTGGCCTGTATGCCGGCGTCGTAGGCGTGACCACTGCCGATCGCGGCGTCGAAGATACCCGGGTTGGAGGTCAGCCCGGTGACTGCATCTTCGGCGATGTAGCGCGCAAGCGTGCCGTCGTCGAGCAAGGTGCGGGTGATGTTGTCCAGCCAAAGGCGCTGGCCGAGGTCATGCAATTGCTGAGTCGCTTTCATGCTTGCTCCGTAGAAATGTTCAACACGCGGGATGTCGATGGCAGGCCATATTGACAGTAGCTTAGCAAGCTTACTCTCCCGCGGAGCTGCTACGCACACGATACCAAGATCGGGCGCGGGGCCGTCGCTCACACGCGTGTCCTGCGCGGGGCCCTGAGCCATCACGTCGACAGAAAGCGTCGCCGTGATTTCAGCGCTAGGTTGTCATCAGATGCCCCATCAGCATCAGCACTCAAAACAATGAGTCCGACCAGGGGAGCCGCGCGTGACCGACGCAGTCGAGCAAAGTGGTTGTCATGAGGGTCAAGCCTAGCCTGTGCGAGCGCTCGGCAGGCGCACGTTCCAACGCATACAAGAGTTGACGAATGAGCATTCCAACAACGGCCATGGAACAAGATTGCGCAGTGCTTCACGGCTGCGGTGCGGTCGATCTCGTGATTCAGCGACGCGACAAAGATCTGGGCGGCCTCTCGGTGCGCCGGTGCTTACCGACCATCCAGCGCAAGATGGTGGGGCCTTGGGTTTTCTTCGATCACATGGGGCCGGCGACATTTCCCGCCGGTCAGGGCGTCAATGTACGGCCGCGCCCACACGTAAATCTCGCCACCGTCACTTACCTCTTCGAAGGCGAGATCTTGCATCGCGATTCGCTGGGAAGTGTGCAGGTGATACAGCCTGGCGACATCAACCTCATGGTGGCCGGCAGCGGCATCGTGCATTCAGAGCGCGAGCGCCCGGAAGTGACTGCAGTCGCGCATCGTCTGCACGGCTTGCAGCTTTGGCTGGCCTTGCCAGAGCAGGACGAAGAGACCGACGCCGCCTTTTATCACTACCCCGCGGCGGAGATTCCCACCGTCACCGTTGACGGGGTAGCGGTGCGCGTGATGATGGGCTCGGCTTTTGGCCTCGTCTCGCCGGTCAAGGTCTTTGCCGAGACGCTGTACGTAGAAGCCCATTTGCACGCCGGGCAAAGCATTGCCTTGCCCGAGGCGGAGGAGCGCGCCGTCTACGTCGCCCAGGGCAGCTTGAAAGCGCGCGACACCGCCATCGCTGAACATTCGATGGCCGTTTTTACTGCGGCTGCCGGTGTGGTGCTGGAGGCGACGGCACCATCGCGCATTGCCATCATCGGTGGCGAGCACCTGGGCGAGCGCTTTATCGAGTGGAACTTTGTTTCCAGCCGCAAGGCGCGCATCGAGCAGGCCAAGCGCGATTGGAAGGCGGGGCGCTTTCCCAAAGTGCCGGGTGATGAGATTGAGTTCATTCCCTTGCCGGAGTGAATCCAACACACGGCGGTAGACTCGTCGGCCTACCCAAAGAGTGGCGACTCAGGCCGCATCGATGAGGGAAGTGTGAGGAGAATGCCGCCATGGCCAGCATGATCGAAACAGTGCGCGCCGCGAAAAGCACGCCCTACCGTGGCGGTAGCCACAAGGCGAAGGGCGGTACTGCGTTGTGACAAGCTTACTCACGCAAGTCGCCCTGTTCCTGGCGGCAACCGTGATTGCGGTGCCGTTGTTTCGGCGCTTTCGGCTCAGCGCTGTGCTGGCCTATCTCGTCAGCGGCATGCTGATCGGGCCCTTCGGGTTCGGCCTCGTCACCGACGTGCAAAACATCTTGCACTTTGCCGAGTTTGGCGTCGTGCTGCTGCTGTTCGTGATCGGCCTCGAGCTGCAACCGAGCAGGCTGCGCGCGCTGCGGCGCGTGGTGTTTGGCCTGGGCACTGCGCAAATGATGGTCACCACCTCGGTGCTGGCCGTCGTCGGCCTGCTGCTAGGTTTGCCCTTGTCGGCCGCGCTT
>JAOTTZ010000173.1 GCA_029864165.1 Burkholderiaceae bacterium | reverse complement strand
TTTGGTGAGCATGGCGCAAGCCTGGCCGAGTTGTTGTACACAATGGAGCAACAACATTATGGGCGTAAGGCATTGAACCGGCCGCCCGCGTCGCTCACACGAGCGCTGCGCCTGCAGGCACGGTACCTTCAAGTCGAGGCCCGCTGACAATTGGAGCATGCGGCACTCAAGCTTTGACCTTGCCCAACCTTATCAGCGCAGGCGGTGGTCGGCCAAGATTTCGGGGTTGTGCGTGGCTGTATGCGTTGGCGTGTTCGCAGCCGACCGCGTGGGCGCTGCGCGGCCCACCGGCCAACACGCCGGAGACATTCCGGTGGACAGCGGCGCCAGCGAGGCTGCGCCTGGACGACGAGACGAGGTCGTTCAGTTCGGCCGCAGACTCGCCCGACGCAATGGACTCGATGAAGCCTGGGTGCTAGCCGTTCTAGAACAGGCTCGCTTGCAACCCCGCGCGATCAAACTCGTACTTCCCGCGCCGACCGGCACCGCAAAAAACTGGGCCGCATACCGCCAACGCTTCATCGAGCCGCGACGCATTGGCGCCGGCTTCGCATTTTGGATAGCACACGAAGCTCGGCTGCGCCAAGCGGAAGAAGCGTACGGCGTTGCGCCCGAGGTGATCGTCGGCATCATCGGTGTGGAGACGCTCTTCGGTCGGTACACGGGGAATTTTCGCGTGATTGATGTGTTGGTGACACTGGGCTTTGATTTCCCGTCGGGGTACAAAGACCGTAGCCCATTCTTCCGCAAAGAGTTGGAGCAGTTCTTCGTGCTGTGCCACGCACAGAGTCGCGACCCCTTGGAAGTCGAAGGAAGCTACGCCGGCGCGCTGGGCATGCCGCAGTTCATGCCCAGCAGCTTTAACAAGTACGCCATCGACTTCGACCGCGATGGCCAGATAGATCTGCGCCACAGTGTCGCCGACGTGATTGGTAGCGTGGCGCGCGCCATGTACAAATTCGGCTGGCAGCATGGCGTGCCCGCACGATTCGATGTCGCTGCACCCTCGGGCAGTACCGAAAGAGCAATCCTGTTGGCGCCCGACATACTGCCGACCTTCAGCGCCAAGGAGTTCACGGCGCATGGCGCCCGCCTCGCTCCGGCGGCAGCGTCCTACGGCGGCAAGCTGGCCCTCGTAGAACTGCAGAACGGCGCGGCCGCAGCAAGCTACGTCGCCGGCACCGAGAACTTCTATGCCATCACCCGTTACAACCGGTCGAGTTACTACGCGATGGCGGTGATCGAACTGGCTGAGGCGATCGGCGAGCAGCGCAGCAGCTTAATGCGCCAACAAGCTATCGGCCTCGGTCAGTAAGCGTTTCATGCGGTATGTTTCTGGTCGGCGCTGCGGCGGTATGAACAACTTGACGTGCAGGAAGGCCCCAGCGCGCCAGCCGGTCACAGTGTGTGCGTACGGTCGCCGTCGGCAAAACCCATCGCTGCGAAGTCGCGGCCGCGCGCAAAGCCGATCACTTTGTACAGTTCGCCCATTTCGTGCTCATGCACGAGCTTGTAGGCGTTGGCGCGCGCCTGCACGCTGAGCGATTGCATATGTTCCACCAGGCCGCAGTTCAACAAGAAGCGAGCCTGCGACGTGTAGCCCAGCACCTCCAAACCAGCGTTCTGCCCGGCCAGGGCGATTCCCGTGAAGTTCACGTGCGCGGTGATGTCTTTGCAGCCGACATCGGTCAGCGGGTCTGTATCCGCAAGGTGTGCGCGGTGACACATCAACGTGCCGCCGACGCGTTGGGTATGGTAGTACTCAGACTCCGGAAAGCCATAGTCGATGAAAAAGGCTGCGCCTAGAAGCAAGCGCTCGGCCAAGGTGGCGATGAAAGCCTCTGCGTGGCGGTGGGTTTCGGTCACACTGCCAGGTGCAAAGCGCAAATCGTGCCGGCCATCTACGGGCGGACAGTCCGGCGTGGGCCGCTCTTGCCACAGGTAGCCGTTGTCACCGCTCACAACGCCGCGCTCCAGCCACTGTCGGCCGTCCCAGCAGAGCAATTGCACCGGCATCGCGTCCAACACTTCGTTGCCGATCACTACGCCCTGCATTTGGTCTGGCAAAGCATCGAGCCAGCGCACGCGGGGGCCCAAGTGCGCGAGACGCTCACGTTGGCGTTCGCGCAGCGCACCAGACACCTCAACGATGCTGTAACAACGCACCTGCGCGCCCAGGGCGCCCAGCAAATCCTCAGCCAACGCGCCGGAGCCGGCGCCGAACTCCCACAACTCGTCGGTACCGCTCTGGCTCAAGGCCTGTTGCACCTGTGCCGCCAAGGCCTTGCCGAATGCCGGCGTCAGTTCAGGAGCGGTCACAAAATCGCTGCCGGTTGCAGGCATGGCACCGAACTGACGGCCGTCGCGTGCGTAGTACCCCAGTCCCGGCGCGTAAAGCGCGAGCGCCATGAAACCCTCGAACGGCAACCACCCCCCCGCTGCCTGGATGGCCTGATCGATCTGCCGGCGAAGTACCGCTGCCGATACACTCGAAGTTTCAGTTGCGGGCAACGCCAGAATAGACACGCCGGTATTTTAGAAACATGACTGTCACTTCGCCGCTTCTAGGCTCCAAGCCTACCGTGCTCGTTACCGGCGCGGCACGCCGCGTCGGTCGCGAGATTGCGCTTGATTTAGCGCGTCACGGCTACGATGTCGCGGTGCATTTCCGCGACTCCGCAGACGAGGCGAGCGCCACCGTAGCCGACGCGCAAAGACTCGGCGCACGCGCGGACGCCTTCCGCGCAGACTTGTCGGATGAAGCCGCCTGCCGGACGCTGGTACCCGCTGTGCTGCAGCGTTTCCAGCGGCTCGATGCCGTGGTCAACAACGCCTCGTCTTTTGTGTACGACAACGCCCGCAGCTTTAGCTACGCCGCCATGGACGCGCATTGGCGTAGCAATACGGCGCCGGCCATTGTCTTGGCACAGGCCGTGCACGATCACTTGGCGGGCCGTGACGTCACCGGGTGCGTGGTCAACCTGCTCGACCAGAAGTTGTGGAACCCGAATCCGGACTATCTCTCTTACACCCTGTCGAAGGCCGCGTTGGAGGCTGCCACCACGCTGCTTGCGCAGGCCCTTGCACCACAGGTCCGGGTGTGCGGCGTAGCGCCTGGCGTGACGCTGGCGTCCACCGACATGAGCGATGAAGAGTTTGCACAGACGCAGGCGCAAACACCACTTAAACGATCGTCGCAGCCGCAAGACATTGCACACGCGGTGCGCTTTTTGCTTGAATCTCCCGCGGTCACCGGCGCCACCTTGCTGGTCGACGGCGGCCAGCACCTGCACTCGCAACCGCGCGACGCCATGTTCCTGGCCAGACAAACCGTCACGTATCGATGATGCAGAGCCCACTCAACGACGCCCGGCTGACAAGTTGCCGTCGGCTGTTCTTGCGCGGCTACGAAGTTTGGATCAATATCGGCGTCCACGACTTTGAGAAGAAAGGCGAGCAACGCGTGTTGATCAACGTAGACTTGTACGTTCCACTGGTATGGTCCACGCCTAAAAGCGATGAGCTTGACGAAGTGGTCGACTACGATTTCATCCGCCGTACCATCGCCTTGCACGTTTCCAAGGGCCACATTCACTTGCAGGAGACACTGTGTGACGAAGTGCTGGCACTGATGCTGGAGCACCCGCGCGTGCGTGCCGCCTGCGTCTCAACGGAGAAGCCCGACGTCTATCCCGACTGCGACGCCGTCGGTGTGGAAGTGTTTGGCCTGAAGGAGAAGGAGAAGGAAAAGGTATGAGTGCAGCCGCGATCATCGAGCCTGTCGCTTTCAGGTTGCCCAAGCCCAGCGTCGAGATTGCCAAGCTTTCCAAGCGCTTGCATCGCCAAGTCGGCCACGCGATTGCCGATTTCAAGATGATTGAGCCCGGCGACAAGGTGATGGTCTGCGTTTCGGGTGGCAAAGACAGTTATGCGCTGCTCGACATCCTGTTGTCGCTGCGCGAACGCGGCGCAGTGCCATTTCAGCTGGTCGCCGTCAACTTGGACCAAAAACAGCCCGGGTTTCCTGCCGAGGTACTGCC
Source organism: Burkholderiaceae bacterium (assembly GCA_029864165.1). Classification (GTDB taxonomy): domain Bacteria; phylum Pseudomonadota; class Gammaproteobacteria; order Burkholderiales; family Burkholderiaceae_C; genus CAIKUF01. Next base: position 903 of record JAOTTZ010000173.1, on the reverse strand, counting down.
CGACTACCTACGCAGCCGCGGCGTGCCCTACCACATCGAAACGCAAGACACTTATGCCATCGTCAAGCGCCTGATCCCAGAAGGTAAGACCATGTGCAGCCTGTGTTCGCGTTTGCGGCGTGGCATCTTGTACCACGTGGCGGGCGAACTGGGTGCAACCAAGATCGCGCTAGGCCACCACCGCGACGACATGTTGCAGACTTTTTTTCTCAACATGTTTTTTGGCAGTAGATTAAAAGGCATGCCGCCCAAATTGGTCAGCGACGATGGCAAGAACGTCGTCGTGCGCCCGCTGGCCTATGTGGCCGAGTCCGACTTGGAACGCTGGGCCGAGTACCGCGGGTTTCCGATTATTCCCTGCACACTCTGTGGCAGCCAAGACAACTTGCAGCGGGTGCAGATCAAACGAATGTTGCGCGAGTGGGAGCAGCAACACCCGGGGCGTTTAGACCGCATGTTCAACGCGTTGGGCCATGTGGTGCCCTCGCATCTGATGGACAGAAATCTCTACCCCTTCGCAGATATCAAGGCCACCGGTATTGCAAACCAGCATGGCGACAAGGCTTTCGATGCCGACGATGCCGATTGCGCACCCAGCGTCGCTACGCCGTCACTGGCCGGCGCGAGCTGGGCGTCGCCCAAGCCCAGCGAAGAAATATCATGATCAAAGAAGCGCTCGTTGTGCTCGCGTTGGGGGTGGCGCTCCTGGGCTGCGGCACCACCCGTCTGATCGATGCCGACGTCAGTACTTTCGGCTCCTGGCCGGCGGGCCGTGTGCCCGGTAGCTTCACGTTCGAACGACTGCCGTCACAACAGGCCCAAGCGCAGCAACAGCAGGAGCTAGAAGCAGCCGCATTGCCGGCCTTGGAGCAGGCTGGCTTCAAAGCCGTGGACAGCGGAGGA
>JAOTTZ010000172.1 GCA_029864165.1 Burkholderiaceae bacterium | reverse complement strand
TCGACACCGAGGCGATCGAAGCTGCTGCGTATTTCGGAAGAGCGTGACCGACCGTTTCGGCATCGTGACCGCCGAATTCGGGAACGTGACCGATCATTTCGGTGACGTGACCGACGGAGTTTTGATACCCGCATAGTTGCGGTTTCCGACCTTTCAAGGGGTCGGTGCTGATGTTGCGTATGAACCACCTTTGGGGCATAGCCTTGCGGCCTTTTGGCCGGAGACCCGATGCCTCAGCAACGAATGGACATACGCATGATCAAGGACATACTCAGACTTAAACACCAGGGTGCACGCTCGCACGAAGCGATCGCGCGCAGCCTTTGCATCTCCAAGGGCGTTGTCGCCAAGTACCTCAGGCTGGCCGGGGCGGCGGGGTTGGATTGGCAGGCAACGGCCGATCTCGACGAGGCCTCGCTCGAACGCCGGCTGCTGGGGCGCAGCGTCGCCCAGAGCCGCGTGGTCGAGCCCGACTTCGCACGCGTGCACATCGAACTGCATCGCAAGGGCGTGACGCTGATGCTGCTGTGGCAGGAGTACCGCGCCGCGCACGAGGCGCAGCGCACCTGGGCCTACACCCAGTTCTGCGGGCACTACAAGAGCTTTGCCAAGGGGCTCAAGCGCTCGATGCGCCAGCACCGCCGCGCGGGCGAAAAGCTGTTCATCGACTACGCCGGAGCGACGCTCGAGCTGGCTGACGGCACGCGCGCACAGATCTTCGTCGCAGCCATGGGCGCGTCGAGCTACACCTTCGCCTGGGCGACGGTCGATCAAAGCATGCGCTCGTGGCTGGGCGCGACGGCGCGCGCGCTGACCTTCTACGGTGGGTGCCCGCAAGAATCGCGAGCTCGCGATTCTTGCGGTAATCAGCAGGACCGAATAATGTGAAGGAACCCGAGCGGGGCCTGTCCCGATCAGGACCCGGTGTCGTCCTGCTGCGCATTACTTGCCGCGTGCGACCCTTGGCTGGGAATCCACCCGCCAAGGAGACACGTGATGTCAGACTTTCTACTTCAGCGCAGCGCGCTGATTTCCCAGTTCGAAGAACATCTCGCGACAGCGAGGTACAGCTCAACGGCGACCAAGCGCTATCTCGCCGTCGCAGGGCACTTTCTCAAGTACCTCGAGAGTGGGCATGTGCCGATCGACGCGGTGCAGCCATCGCACGTGATGAAGTACCTGACGCGGGAGTTGCGCCAGTTCGCCCGGCGCCATGGCCATGCGCCCGTTTCCGTCGATCATTGGCGTGGCTCCCATACCGCTGGTGTTCATCAGTTTCTTCAGTGCATCGTCGGACAGTGGCCACCGAGTGCGACGGCCGGCAGCCCCTACGAAGCCTATTGCCAAGCAATATGCACGGAGTATGCGCAGTGGCTTCGCGAGCGACGGGGGTTGGCGGCCGAGACAATCTCCGAGCGGGCTGCCGAGGCAGGGCGCTTCCTGTCCTGGTACGGCGAACGCAACGTGGCCGACACGCACTCAGCGGTGGCGATCGTTGATGTTGACGCCTATCTACAGGCTCGAGCGCCCTCACTGCGGCGGGTCTCGCGCAAAGGAGTTGCGCAGCGAATGCGCTGCTTCCTGCGCTTCGTCCACGCCACAGGCAGAACCGAGCGCGACTTCTCGCTTTGCGTGGCAGCGCCCACGCTCTATGCATTCGAGTCGATCCCCTCGGCGCTGAGCCCAGACCAAACTGATGCCGTATTGCAGGCATCACGCAATGACCGATCGCCCAAGGGCTTGCGTGACCACGCGATATTGCTGCTTCTTGCCACCTACGGGATGCGCGCCGGCGAGATCACTCGACTGCAGTTGGGCGACATCGACTGGCGGGCCGATAGCATATTCGTTCGCCATACCAAGACGGGCTCGCAATCGATCCTGCCGCTGATGCCTGCCGTGGGCGAAGCGCTGCTCGCGTATCTGCGGCAAGGTCGGCCCAAGACCAATGTGCGAGAGGTCTTCATTCGGGCGCGAGCCCCGTATCGAGGGTTTAAGAGCGGCTCCAGCCTATACACGCCGACAAGACGTCGGCTTGAAGCAGCGGGCGTACAGCCCGACGGCAAACGCGGACCACATACGTTCCGACATGCGCGTGCGGTCAGCCTGCTTCGCGAAGGTATATCGATGAAGATCATTGGCGACGTATTGGGCCACCGATCAGCATCATCGACATCGGTATACCTCAAGCTCGCTAGTGAAGATTTGCGCAACGTCGCCCTCGAGATCCCAGGTCTGGCCAAGGAGGTTCAGTCATGAGCACCCAGCTTGCGGACAACGGTGCTGCGATCAGCCGATTCTTGTTGCATGTGCACCCGCGAAGTCGCGACACGAAGAATGTCTACCGATGCATATTGGTAGAGTTCCAATGCTTCGTGCAACTCTGCCCGAGAGACAACGCGGTTTGCCAATCTGCCATCGAGGCATGGCTGCGCAGATGTGCCTTGCGGTTGCCCGAACACTACGTGCTCCACCGCGCTCGCGTCGTCGACCGATTCCTGGACTTTCTTGAGTTCGAAGGGTCGATTCCAAGCAATCCATTCGCACAGCTTCGTCTCCAATTCGGCCAGCGAGTTGGAACTCCGATCGTGCGGGCACTTCTATCACCGGAGCCCGCTCAGGCTCTCGAGGCCCTGAAGCCACTGCCGCGGTTCGCAAGTGTCCATGGTGCATTCATGCGTTCGCACATCCAGCTCATGCAGGCCAGCGGTTACCGCTACACCACACAAGCGGGGGGTCTGCTGCGCTTTGATCGTTTCCTGCAAGGTCGCTCTGACCTCGTCGGCCAACCGCTGCCAGTCTTGCTGCAGCAATGGACGGCCGAGGGGACGACGTTGAACCATGCCGTGGAGCGCCAGCAAGTTGCTCGCAATCTCCTCACTGCGTGGCAGCGCGTCGACCCACGCGTTGAACTACCCAAGGCGGATCGGCGGCTGTCGCGTCAACGGTTACAGGAACAGCGGCGCCCCTACATCTTCACACCGCAAGAAGTTCGACATCTGCTCGATACCGCCCGCGATTTTCCTTCTCCTCGCTCACCGCTGCGTCCGCTCACGCTGTACACGATGCTCGTGCTTGCGTACTGCGCCGGACTGCGGCTCGGGGAACTCGCACGGCTAGATTTTGACGACGTTCGCCTGGAGACAGGCGAGATCGCCATTCGCGAGACCAAGTTCTTCAAATCCAGGACACTGCCCCTTGCCGACAGTGTGGTTGCCGCGTTGTCTGAGTATTTGGGCGCAAGACGAACCGCGGGAGCGCCCCAGGAAGGCTCGAGCGGGCTGTTCTGGCACATGCAAAGTGCCGCCCGTTATTCGCGTGTGATGACGCACAAGCTGTTGGTGCGCGTACTGCGCCGCTCTGGGTTGAAGCCAGAGCCGGGACGCGTCGGGCCACGCATTCATGACCTTCGGCATTCGATGGTCGTCAACCGCATGCTGACGTGGTACCGCGAGGGCATCAATCCCCAGGCGCGCCTGCCTTATCTGGCCACCTATCTCGGCCACAAGGATATCAACTCGACGCTCGTCTATCTGAGCGTCACGCAGGAGCTGTTGCAAGAGGCCAGCGAGCGCTTTCGCGCCTTCGCCGCGAGCAGCCTGCACGTCGCTGGTGGAGAGCAGCAATGAGGCCAGCCAATCCTTTCCCCGGACTGCTCCACGCGTTCTTCTATGAGCGGCTGGTCGAGCAGCGCAACGTCTCTCCTCACACGGTAAGGTCCTACCGCGACACGTGGCGGCTGTTTTTGCGCTTCGCAGCCGTGCGGCACAAGCGGGCGGTAGCCATGCTCACCTTGGCCGATCTTGCGGCGAGCGACGTGACTGCATTTCTTCAGCACAGCGAGCAGGAGCGCAAGGTCTCGATCGGCACGCGCAACTGTCGGCTCGCCGCACTGCGTAGCTTCTTTTGCTTCGTCGCCGAGAGGCAACCGGAGGCCCTCGCCCAATGCACCGACGTCCTTCACATCCCGACGAAGAAGTCACCCACGCCCGCACCGCAGTATCTCGAATCGAGCGAAATCAAGGCGATCCTCGATCAACCAGACCGCAAATGTGTCGAGGGCCAGCGCGATCACGCGCTGCTTTCATTCCTCTACAACACCGGTGCACGCATTCAGGAGGCACTTGATGTTTGTCCTGCAGCGATCCGATTCGAGGCGCCGATGTGTGTGCGTCTGTTCGGCAAGGGTCGCAAGGAGCGCATCTGTCCGCTATGGCCGGAGACAGTCGCGCTACTCAAGGCGCTGCGCAAACGACAACCCTGTGCAGATGATGAGCCTCTCTTCGTCAATCGCTATGGTTTGCCGCTCGGAGCCTCGGGGGTGCGGTTCAAACTTGCACAGTACGTTCAGACCGCCGCGCATGCTGTCCCGACCCTGGCGTCGAAGAAGGTCTCGCCGCACACCTTCAGGCATGCCGCGGCCGTTCATCTTGTAGCCGCCGGCGTCGATGTCACCGTGATTCGAAGTTGGCTTGGGCATGTTCACCTCGACACCACCAATCACTACGCTCAGGCCAACTTGGCCACCAAGCGCGAAGCGCTCGAGCGGCTCGAGCCGTCATCCAAGATCAAGGCTCCACCGCGTTGGCGACGCGACGCGAACGTGCTCGCCTGGCTCGACGCTCTCTGACGGCCCATCGAAATAATGCGAAGGAAGGCTCGCGCAAAGCGGCCTTCCTATAGGGATGCCGAACCCCTTCCTTCACATTATTCGGTCCTGCTGATTACCGCAACTTATCGTGCCCGACAACCCGCGCGCGCTCGTCTCCAAAGCCTGCCGCTACGAGCCCCGGCTCAACGAGACGGTGCGCGACTTCGCGCGCCACTATGGCTGCTCGATCCTGCCGGCGCGTCCCTACTCGCCCAAGGACAAGGCCAGCGCCGAGTCGGCCGTGCAAGTCGTCGAGCGTTGGCTGATGGCGCGGCTGCGCCACACCGTGTTGGCC
>JAOTTZ010000171.1 GCA_029864165.1 Burkholderiaceae bacterium | reverse complement strand
GGCGACGAAAGCGCCGAACGACAGGCTGGTGGTGTTGATGATGCTTTGTGCGACGACCGGCGACCACACCACCACGCCACTGACTACCAGCACCACCCACCGGCTGCCGGCCAGAAGCTGGCGCCGAATGTCTTGCGCTCTCATGTCTGTTCAGTTGAATCCGACAACAATGTAGATCAGCCCGTCCGCCGAAGCCGGCGTTGCCGACACCGCTGCGACGACGCTTTGCAAAGCGCCATCATCGCCTGACCCCTCGGGCGCGGCGGCCAGCGCCGCGGGCACGCTGACCGGGGCGATGATCGTGGCGCTGGCATGGGCAGTGAACGATGCCGCACGCGCCTGCCCAGTGGCGCCGGCGCCGAGGGCAAGGGCCACCCCCAGCAGCATGCCGCAGCAATCACCACCGCTCCACCAAGCCTGCATCGATTCACTCCATGGGAGCTGGCCCGCTCGCTGCTGTCTTTGTGACACGCGACGGGCACCGGTGACAGGTCAATGCGACCCGCTACACCACGATGCAGAGTCTATCAGTTGAAGTCTCGGGAATTGTTGGTCAAGCCTCGTTTCGTTGGGGGTACCCCCTCATGTGGTGTGGGTGGCGGTCGGCGGCGATGCGGCCAATAGGAACAAGCGGCGGACGCCGCTTGTGTTCACACGTGATCACGTCGAAACCGGCGTGGCCGGTTCCAGGTATCAGTTATAGTCCACCGAGACAGTGAAGGCGCCAGTGTAGACACCGGCCAACTGAGCAGCGCCCACGTTCAGAGTGGCGCCGACTTTGAGCGTCTGAGCGCCCCCGGTCAGAGCACCGGTGCCGCTCGGGTTGCTTGCGAACGCGTTCGCAAGCATCGTGTTGACAGTGTTTGTGTGGGTGATCGTCTGGTCAGTAGACGGCAGCGTGATCGCGTACGTGTTAGTGCCTTCGCCGGTGACATTGAATACAGCCGCGGCCCGGGTTCCGGGCACAGACGGCACTGTGACGCCGCTCAAGGTGACGGCGTTATCAAGGGCAGCGACCGCGATCGTTCCGCCCGCTCCGGCAATGATGTTGCCGAACGACAAATCTGAAACCCATGCAATGGCTATAGGCGCAATGATGGTCGCGTTGGCCTGCGCGCTGTCGCTGGCAGCGAATGCGCTGCTCACGCTGGCCAGCGCCAAGCCGGACGCAATCGTCATCTGGCGGGAAAGTTTGTTGAGTCGAATGAACATGATGAATCCTTATGCAGAGGTTAAGAAAACAATGAGGTTGCAGATCGATAGGCATCTGCCACTTGCACCAGCATCCGATGTCTGAAAGCCTCCAGTCGTCGTCGGTACACAACCCCTGTTAGCAGACTCGTTAAACGTCAGTACGACTTATATATCGGCAGTTGCCGGCCACGCTAAAGTGGAATTTTGAAGTTGTCTGTTCGTTGACCAGGAAACTTGTCATTGTTCACAGGTCGGGATATGTCAGTGAATTTCCTACCCCCGGGTTCATGCATCTGCTGCGCTCGACCACGCTGCTCTTGGGCCGACACGCGGCGCAATGAACTGCCACGCTCAAGACTGCACGCGGTGCACGGCGTGCGGCAACGCGAAGGCGAAGTTGCGAACCCGCGAAGCCGATGCTTCACGAAACCCAATAGGCGTCGCGACAGCAGTTCCAAGGACAACCCCTCCGCTACCACCGAACGGGCGTGTCATCCACCCAGCGCATCGCGCGCATCCCCGACTTGCTGCCGGCGCCACATGGCGATATAGCTGGCCTCCAAATTGCGGCAGAAACTCTCGGTGTCAAACAGCGGGTGCGTTTGTCTGTTCGTCGCCAACTGGGCGCGGATGCTCTCGCGCAGCGCTTGGTCCTGTGCGTAACGTACGGCCAGCGCTTCATAGCCGTCGAGCGAGTGCGTGATCATTTGTGGCAAGCCGATGGCATGCAGCAGGCTGCCAGCCACTCGTGCTGGGAAGGCTTTGCCCATGCAGGTGAGAACCGGCAGGCCGGCCAACAATGCATCGGCAGCCGTGGTGTGTGCGTTGTAGGGGTGCGTGTCGAGAAAGAGGTCGGCCAAGCGGTAGCGCGCAAGATGGTCTTCGACCATGGGCACGCGCTCGGCGAAAACCAGGCGCTCAGGTGCCACGCCCCGCGCAGCGGCAGCTTGGCGCAAGTTGGCCTGAGAAATTGCGTTACGTGACATCAACCACAGCACGCTGTCGGGCACTTGCACCAGCAAGCGCATCCACACGTCAAAAATGCCCGGTGAGATCTTGTAGTCGTGGTTGAACGAGCAAAACACAAAGCCTGTGGGCGGCAGTTTGCATTCCTCGCGCGTGGGCGTGCGCTCGGCGACCGTGATGCTGCCGTCCGTGGGCAGGTAGGCGTCGGGCATATAGACCACCCGTTCGTTGTAGTAGGGTTGGTGCTCCGGCGGTATCACGTGCCGGTCGGCGATGATGTAGTCCATGTATCGCACGCCCATCGTTCCCGGATAGCCCAAGTAATTCACTTGAATAGGCGCAGGCCGTAAAGCCAGCACTTCGGACCGCGAGTCAGAGGTATAACCGCCCAGGTCAACAACAATGTCGATTTCCCGCTCGCGTATCAGTTCGGCGATGCGACGCGAACTCATGGTCTTGACGTCGATAAAGTGGTCGAAGGCCGCCAGCATCCGGCCGCGCAGGCGACTGCGATCGTCGATACCGAGTGAAATCGCGGTGGTTTCGAACCTTGATTTGTCGTGGTGTTCAAAGATGCCTGCCATCAGGTGACCCACCGGATGCTCGCGCAAATCGGCCGACATGTAGGCAAGGCGTATCTTCTTGTGACGATAGCGCTCACCATTGCACAGGCTCACTTTCGCTGGCGGAAAATGCTGCGACGCAAACAACTCGGCACTGATCTGGTGGTCGCGACAGTCGTCGGTAACGGCCATCAGCGGCAGCGACTTGCAAGTGCGCTGACCCGCTCGCAGGCCGGCAACCATCTGCGCCGAAACGGTGTCAAAGCCGGTCCAGTCGCATATATGCAGCCTCTCATAGCACAGCAGGCCCAAGCCGTAGTCGTAGTTCGGATTGACCTGCAACAGGCGCTCGAACATAGCGATCGCTTCTCGGCTTTGTTTGAATTCGGTCAAGATGATGCCGCAGTTGCCCAGAGCGCCCTCGTGGTCGGGCTTGATCGTCAGCACTTTGTTGAAGCGCTCGAGCGCCTCGTGGTGACGCATCATTTTGCGCAGCAAGACACCGCTGTTCAGCAGTACTTCGGTAAAGTCCGGCTTAAGTTCAATGGCGCGGTCGTAGCTTTGCAGCGCCTCGTCATTGCGTCCCGCCGCCTGCAGAGCCGCGCCATGCAGCCCCCACATAGGGGCAAACGTGGGCGCGACTTGAATCGCACGGTCAAGCAGCGACAGCGCAGGTTCCGCGTCACCGCGCCGAACCAATATCACGCCCAGAGAATAGAGGGTTACCGCATCGTTGGGATCAGCGGCCAAACAAATTCTGAGCAGCCGCTCGGCCTCGACAACGTTGCCTGCGTTCTGCTCTTGGATCGCCCGCATGATCAGCGAGGCATCCCGCGCTGGTGCTGCGCGCTCGGCGGTCGCGGGCACGCTGCCCGTAAGGGCCATCGGTACAGCGGCAGGCTCGGCGTGTTGGCGCGGATCGGCTAAAAGGTTCGTTGTCATGCTACTGAGTATGAAGTTGCGCCGCGCGCTGCGTGCCTACCGCCTACCGCGCCGGTTAGCAGGCATCGAGCGCCTGCCCGGGAAGAGACGGGGTAACGGCAACAAGTCTGCGCCCGGACTGGCCAGGTCTCAGCGCACAGCATCCGCTACTGGCGGCCCAAGCAATCGGCACATCAACAGGCCAATCACCCCCCAAAACTCCGGCCATAGGCGGCGCCAGGGGGTTGATTGCCCGTTGGAGGCGCTTAGATCAGCGGTAGCGAGCGCGATTCGTCCTGGTCTATCAGGCGAGCGTCGAACGTCGCCACAGGGCTGCTTGGCGCAATAGACCCGCCCCCGACTCCCGCAACGCCGCTTGGTAGCACGTCGGCGCTCGGCCCGGCCAGGAGATCGGACAAACTCAACTGCGGTGGCGTGGCCTCAGCACTGCCAGAAGCTTTGCTGAACCAAACGTCTGCCATCTCGTGCGTCTCGCCATTGGTGGTGGTGTAACTCGACACTAGGCCCAGCAAGTTCCCGTTGTCCACTGCGCTACCCGCCTGCACATTCAAGTCCAGCGACATGATGTCGTACTCGGCCAAGGTCTTGAGCTCGCCAGCGTCGGTCCTACCGTCTTGGTTGGCGTCGACCCACAGGCGCAAGTCGCTCCAGCGCGCGTCGCTGGCATCCAGCATGCCGTCGTTGTTGCTGTCTTCCAGCGCCATCGCAGCGTAGCCGTGGCCGGCACGTCGATCGTCAGCGGTCTGTGTCGCCGCACCGAAGAGTTCACGTCCGTCATTGATGACCCCGTCGCCATTGCGATCCATGACCAGCAGGCCATCGCCAGCCGACGCCCAGCCCACCTTAGCGCTGTTGCCCGTGGCGTTGAGGTCGAAGTTCACGCCGTTCGATGCGGCGACAGTGCGTACACCATTGCCGTCCAAGTCAAGCACTATGGGCGTGGCCGAGAAAAGTGCATCAAGCTGGGCAGAACTCATTGCGGCGACGTCCTCGCTCTCGAACGCTGCGACCTGCGTCATGGACATGGCAGCGATGTCCGCGGTCTCGAGCACAACGACCTGGTCGGTCGTCAGGGCGACAATCTGATCGGTCGTCAGCGCTCCCACCTGAGTTGTAGTCAATGCAACTATGTCGTTGGTGTTCAACGCAGCAATCTGCGCCGTGGTCAATGCCGCAACTTGGGCACTGCTCAGTGTCGCAAACTGCGTCGTGTTCAGCGCGTTGAGATCGTCGGTGCTCAGCGCCGCAATTTGCTCGGTCGTCAACACTTTGACTTGGTTGGTCGT
>JAOTTZ010000170.1 GCA_029864165.1 Burkholderiaceae bacterium | reverse complement strand
TCTTGACGCTAGGTCGGCCCGTCACTCACAGGAGTGAGCGCCAGTCGCAGGCTTCAAGGTAGGGTGCAAGCGCGACGAACCGTTGCGCTCAAGTCAGAGTTGACGGCAGCAAGGAGACTGGATCAGCGCTGCGTGAGGGGGATTGTAGTCGCCTACGCGGGCACCGCCACCTTAGGCACCAAACCCAACCGCCCCGCTTTGCGCGCAAACTTGCGGTCATCAAATGACACCATGCTGGCGTAGGCTCGGTAGCTCGCGTGATGCGGCGCGTCGGCGAAGTCAATCCCCGCGTCGCAGTGCGACAGCGCTTGCTCTAACGTGCTTCGGTCTTCTACGGTGACATGCGACAGACCGAGCAGGTGTTGCAACACTGTTGCCGTTTGGGCTTGCGCAAACCCGCAATAGCCGCGCATAAGCCATTCGAACTCTAAGATTACCGTCTTACACACCATCAAAGGCTGGCCGGATTCGATCAGACGCTGTGCCGCCGCCCGCTGGCGCTCTGCTTCGGCGTCAGTTTTGTCGTCGACGTCGTAGCGTGCGAGGACGTCGGTGTCGAGTCCTATCATCGCTTGACAAGTGTTGCCGGGTCGAGGTCTGCCGGCACGGCGGCGGGACGGCTTTTTAGCATACCGAAACCGCTGTCAATTACGCCGGCCGGCGAGGTCTTGACACGCATTTCAACATGGTCGCCTACCAGCGAAAACTCAATGTGGCTGAGAGTATGTCAAAGCTCCCGCTCAAACCGGTGGGCGAGTAGTTCGCCCCCGCAATCGCAACCTTCCCGCCGTTCGAAGCGAGCACTCGAACGTGGTCACCCACGAGGCCAGAGCCAGCGCCGACGGCAGTGAAGTCGCCACCAGTGGCATTGATGTCGCCGGAGATCAGGGCCACCTCGTTCACTGACAAACTCACTGAGGTAAACACGCTAGCTTCACTGATCGCCAGCGTAGCGTTGCCTTGCAGGTCCAGGTTGGTGATGCTGTTCGAACCCGTCCGGCTGTAGTTGACGTTTGGGTTGCCGCCGTTCGACCCGATGATCACGGTGTAAGTGTCCGCGCCGTTGACCGGGACGACGTTGGGGTCCCAGTTCGCGGCGGTTTCGTAGTTGCCCCCTGCCGCTGGGCCGTCCCAAACAACGAGTTCAACGGCAAATGCTTGCGAAACAGCGAGAGGAATCGCCGCCAGGGTGGCAATGAATGTACGTGACTTGCGGTGCGAATTCTTCATGAGATGTCTCCTCAGAAAAGGGATAAAACACAGATGGAATAGCAACGTTGAACTAAGGCGAGACCTGCCGCCGATAGACAAGCCCCCAGGAACGTTCAGCAAAGCATGCAGCGCTGTCGTGAACAACGAGTTGACGCCGCTGGCCGAACCGAGCAAACTTTTAAGCGGATATATCTGCAACCGCCGGGCCCAACAACCCTGCGCAAGTGCGCCGAGGGGGCCGTGGCATGTGTAGCCGCGCGGATGCTTGCCATTTAGCGTGCAGGCCAGAGCGACAAAGTAACGGAGGGCTTTCTGGGCGTATTGCGCCATGACATCCTCTTCTTTCTTGTTAATTCGTATGGGCAGTTAGGCGATGGGCCCAATAGCCGCCGTTAACAGTCGCCGACCGAAAATACACTCGGTGACGGGATTCTTGGCATAAGCGCTACGCAGTCAACCCCCATTCAAGGGGCCGCGGCCTTTATTATTTGGGCCAAAGCGTAGCTAATTGTGTGGCTCCGTTCCTGGCGCACGCGGCGGACAGACAAAGACCGCGTGCTCACTGAGTTTCTTCCCTGCGACCAAGCCCAGCACTCGGCTGACAGCCACATGCGCCGGCTTTCCACCCCGCGATCTTCACCGATCACACGAGCTTGCGCAACAAAACGGTCGCAGGCGCGACGCGGATGGCCTCTGGTGTGACGTAATCGCGTGTGCCGATCGCGCTAACCTGCCACGCGGGCACGTCGGGGAAGCGGTCTCGCAAGTAACGCAGCGACCGGTCCACGGGTGCGTCCTCCCACTTGCATTCGACGAAAGCCACTGGCTTGCCAGCGCGTTCTGTGATCACGAAATCAACCTCGCGGCCGTCGATGTCGCGGAAGTAGCGCAACTCCAGCGCCCGGCCCTGGGTGTCGATCTGGTACTCAACCCACTTCAGCAGATGCGCGGCAACCAGGTTCTCGAAGCGTGCCGGCATAGCCTCGACCACGGTCCAGTCGAAGTGGTAGTGTTTGCGCTCCTTTTTGACGGCACGCAGGAGTGGAGCGCCAAACGGTGAGATACGAAAAATCGCATACAGGCGCTCCAACACGTCTAGCCAGCGCGCGAGGGTCGCGTGCGCGACCTGCAAATCCTCGCGCAGCGCGTTGATCGACAACGGGCTGCCAACGCGCGCGGGCAGCGCGATCGCCAGCAGCTCGAGTTTGGTCAGGTCGCTGATGTTCTCCAAGCTGGTGACCTCTTCGCGAATCAGGCGATCGCGATACGCGAGCGACCAACGCCTCGCCTCGGTGGCGTTACCGCCGAGCAAGGGCTCGGGGAAACCCGACAACTGCATCAACGCGTCGAAGTCGCCGCGGCTGTGTGCCTGCAACTCCGCGACGGAAAACGGATGCAGGCGCAGAAAATGGTAGCGCCCTTGCAGCGAGTCGCCGCCGAAGCGATAGAAGTCGAGCCGGGCACTACCGGTGACCAGAATCTGTTGCCCCTGCGGGCGCGCGTCATACAGCCCCTTGAGAAAGTTGCGCCAGCCGCGATACTTGTGTATCTCGTCGAAAAACCACGCACTGGTGGGCGGAAGCGTGGCGCGCAAAATGGCGTTGCGATGTTCCGCGACGTCGAAGTTCAAGTACGCACGCGGGTCCGCGATAGCGGCACGGCCAAGGGCCGTTTTACCGACCTGGCGTGGGCCACCTAGAAGGACCATCTTGCGCGCGAGATCGCTCTGGACCTGTGGCAGCAGATAACGTGGGAGATCGGGCGGCATGGCGGGGCGGAGTTGAGGTGGCGGACAGTGCTCGCCGTGGCGGTCTGTCTGGGCGATTTTAACCAAGGTAGAAAATACTCGCGAGTATTTTCTACCTTGGCAGAGAACGACCGCCGGCACTGGCACCCCGATAACTTGTGCGTAGCCCCACAGCCCATGCGCGACGCGAGGCGACAATAGCCGCTTGGCTGCCATGGCAGCCCTTTGCTTTTTTCAGGATCCCCTCAATGGCCCAGTACGTCTACACCATGAACCGCGTCGGCAAGATCGTGCCGCCGAAGCGTCAAATCCTCAAGGACATTTCGCTCTCGTTCTTTCCCGGCGCCAAGATCGGTGTGCTGGGCCCCAACGGCTCAGGCAAGTCAACGCTACTGAAAATCATGGCCGGCCTCGACAACGAGATCGAGGGCGAGGCCGTGGCGATGCCCAACTTGAAGATCGGTTACCTACCGCAAGAACCGCAACTAGACCCAGAGCAGACGGTGCGTCAGGCGGTAGAGGAGGGTATAGGCGGCGTGCTGGCGGCCAAGCAGCGGCTGGATGAGGTCTACGCCGCGTACGCCGAGCCCGACGCCGACTTTGACGCGCTGGCCGCTGAGCAAGCCGACCTGGAAGCACAGATCGCCGCCGCCGGCAGCGAAAACACAGATTTGCAGCTCGAACTCGCCGCCGACGCGCTGCGCTTGCCGCCCTGGGAGGCTGAAATTGGCAAGCTCTCGGGTGGTGAAAAGCGCCGCGTAGCGTTGTGCCGCTTGCTGCTGTCCAAGCCCGACATGCTGCTGCTCGACGAGCCCACCAACCACTTGGACGCCGAATCGGTGGATTGGCTGGAGCAGTTCTTGCAACGCTTCCCGGGTACCGTAGTCGCCATCACCCACGACCGCTACTTTCTCGACAACGCGGCCGAGTGGATACTCGAACTCGACCGCGGCCGCGGCATTCCCTACAAAGGCAACTACAGCGCTTGGCTGGAGCAAAAGGAAGCTCGTCTCGCGCAAGAGCAAAAGAGCGAAGACGCTCGCGCCAAGGCGATGAAGAAGGAACTCGACTGGGTGCGCCAAAACCCCAAGGGGCGCCAGGCCAAGAGCAAGGCGCGCTTGGCCCGCTTTGAGGAGCTGTCAGACGTCGACTACCAAAAGCGCAACGAAACCAACGAGATTTTCATTCCCGTGGCCGAGCGCCTCGGGCATGAGGTGATCGAGTTCGTCGACGTCAGCAAAAGCTACGGCGAGCGGATGTTGATCGATGCCTTGAGCTTCAAGGTGCCGGCCGGCGCCATCGTCGGCATCATCGGCCCCAATGGCGCCGGCAAATCGACGCTGTTTCGCATGCTCGCAAGCAAGGAAAAGCCTGACAGCGGCGAGATCAAGATCGGCGCAACCGTCAAGATGGTCTTCGTCGAACAAACTCGCGAGGCTTTGGAGGGCGACAAAACGGTGTGGCAAGACGTCTCGGGAGGCTTGGACAACTTGACTGTCGGTAAGTTTGTGATGCCCTCACGCGCTTACCTAGGGCGCTTCAACTTCAAGGGCAACGACCAGCAAAAATTGGTCGGCCAGTTGTCGGGCGGCGAGCGCGGGCGGCTGCACCTGGCCAAAGTGCTGAGTGCCGGCGGCAATATGCTCTTGCTCGACGAGCCCAGCAACGACCTTGACGTCGAGACGCTGCGCGCACTCGAAGACGCGCTGCTTGAGTTCGCCGGATCCATCATGGTCATCAGCCACGATCGCTGGTTCTTGGATCGCATTGCCACCCACATACTCGCGTGTGAAGGCGACTCAAAATGGGTCTTCTTCGACGGCAACTACCAGGAGTACGAGGCCGACAAGAAAAAACGCCTAGGCGAAGAAGGCGCCAAGCCTAAGCGATTGCGATTCAAGCCTATTCGCTGACCAGGTAACGGCGGCGGGCGATGGCACCGAGGCCCGCGAGACCCACGATCATCAATGCATAAGACGAGGGTTCGGGCACCGGGACCAATACAAGTGAAGTCGAGACCTTCAGGTTCGACGCCGTAAGGTGGCGCTCGGCAAAGAAG
>JAOTTZ010000169.1 GCA_029864165.1 Burkholderiaceae bacterium | reverse complement strand
GGTGAGGGTGCAGCGTTAATTAGGTTTAATCGGACTGGGGAGTTCGCATTCTCGCCTCGGTCATTCAACTCAAGGACGAGCCATGAAGCGTCGTGATTTTTCGGTGGGTATGTTGGGCGCGGGTATTGCAGCAGGCGGTGCTTTTTCGCCCGCCATGGGGCAGGCCGGGCCGGTGGAGGGCAAGGACTACGTTCGCCTGAGCCAGCCGCTGCCCGTACATACGGCGGGCAAGATCGAGGTGGTGGAGTTTTTCTGGTATGGCTGTCCGCACTGCAATGCGTTCGAGCCGACGCTCGACGATTGGGCAAAAAAACTGCCGGCTGATGTCGAGTTTCGGCGCGCGCCGGTGGCATTTCGCGAGGAGCCGTTCTTCGCCCACCAACGCATTTTCTTCGCGCTCGAAGAGATGAAGCTGGTCGAAACAGTTCACCGCAAGGTGTTCTATGCCATCCACAACGATCGGCAGCGGCTGGACAAACCGAACGAGATTGCAGCGTTCATGACCAAGCACGGCGTTGATGCGAAGAAGTTCCTTCAGCACTACAACGGATTTTCGGTGCAGACCAAAGCCCGCCAAGCCGGCAAGTTGGCACAGGCCTACAAAATCGACGGCGTGCCTGCGCTGGGCATTCAAGGTCAGTACTTCACATCGATTTCACTGGCTGGTACACCCGAGCGCGCGCTACAGGTGGCCGACTTCCTGATTCTAAAAAGCCGCGCCAAGCAGTGAGCTTCGCCCAGCGTTGGCAACATAGGTTCAGCCACAGCGGGTTGCGTCTATTCGGCAAGCTGTTGGCGCGCGACGAGCGCAGCCACGTGGCCTTTAAGCACATAGCCGCGGCCCAGGTTAGGATGTCCGCATGGGCAACTTCGCTGTAGCACTAGACCGCGCCGTCGTGGCGACGATTGAGCGCCTGCTGGTATACCTGCCGCAGTTGCTGGGAGCGCTGACGCTGTTGTTGGTCGGCTGGCTGTTGGCGCGGTTGCTGCGGCTGGCAACGCGGCGTGGTGCAAGTTTGCTCGATTCGTTGATAGCGCGCAGCCTCGGCCCCGAGCGTTGGCACATCGACCGCTCAGCGTCGGTGCTCGGTACCGTCGTCTACTGGGTCGTGCTGCTGTTCTTCGTTGCCGCGGCAACGCATACGCTGGGATTGCAAACCTTCACGGATTGGTTGGCGCGCTTGCTCGATCATCTGCCGACGCTGGCCGCGGGGTTGCTGATCGTGGCCGTCGGTTACGTGTTGTCGGGCTTTGTTGCCGAGCTTGTACGGGCTGCGGCCACCGCGCTCGCGCCACCACAGCGCGCCGCGCTGGCACGCGTGGCGCAGGGGGCGACGCTGGCAGTGGCGTTGCTGGTTGGCGCCGAGCAGGTTGGTCTCAAGGTGACTTGGATAGCGATTCTTGCCGCCGTGTTGCTGGCTTCAGTGATGGGTGGCGTGACGCTCGCGGTCAGCCTGGGCGCACGCAGCTATGTCGCCAACCTGATCGGCGCGCACTATCTGCGCCAGGCACTACAGCTAGACCAGCGCGTTCGCGTTGCTGGCCACGAGGGCCGCATTGTCGATGTCACGGTCACCTCACTGGTATTGGAGACCGACGACGGCCGTGTCGTGCTGCCCGGCCGGGTTTACCACGACGAGGCCATCGTGCTGATCGTGCGCCGCGACGTTAGCTGAGCCAACGCGACATGGCCGAGGATCGCGATCAAACGTTCAGTGGGGCCTTCATGCGCGGGCATCCTGCACAGGCAGCGCGTGTGCTCGATGCGTTGCCGGCCGAAGAGGCGGCGGCGCTGTTCGAGTATGCCCCGGCGCGGCTCGGTGCTGCTGTATTGGCCGCCATGCTGCCGCAAAGAGCAGCGCGCTGCATTGCCGCACTGGACGATGCACGCGCACTCGAGTTGCTGGCGCCCATGGGCACGCAGCCAACGGTGGCTGTGCTGCGGCACTTGCCCGATGCGCGGCGCCGTGTGCTGACCGCGGGTCTGCCGACCGCAGCCGCGCTGGCCTCGACACTGTTGCTGGGTCACACGGAGGACACATTGGGCGCTTGGGCCGACCCCGACGTCGTCACGCTGCCAGCAGACACCCGTGTCGGCAACGCGCTAGAGCGTGTGCGGCTGGCGCCGGCCACACACCCGGTGGTGTTTGTCGCCGACGCTGAGCGCCGCCTCGCAGGCGTCGTAGGCTTTGCGGCGCTCTTGCAAGCGCCGACTGGCGCCACGCTGGCGACGCTGATGCAGCGCCCGGCGGCAGTGCTCAGCGCGCAGGCACCGTTGTCGGGCACAACTGCGCATCCGGGCTGGGAGCACAGCTCAGCGCTGCCCGTGGTCGAGCCCGGTGAGCACTTGGTGGGCGTGTTGACACGCGATGCCCTCGCGCGCGCGCTGCGTCGCACCGCGCCGCCCCCGGCCACGGCAGGGGAGGCTACACCGCTGGCGCTGTTTGCCGGCGGCTACTGGCAAGCGCTGACTGGTCTGCTCGAATGCGGTTTGGTGCTGCTGCCGAGTGTGCCAGCGGTCGCGGAGAAGGTCGATGGGCGCTGAGCGGCGAACGCTGGCCGAAGCGGCGCTGACGCACCGCTTTTTGCTCGACTATCCGCACGAGGCAGCGCACCTGTTCGAGGCCATGCCAGCGGCCGAGGCAGCAGCGCTGCTTGCCGCGCAGCCGCCACACGCAGCCCTGCACGCCTGGCAAGCATTGGCGTCCGATGTTGCGCACGAGGTGCTTGAGCTCTTACCGGAGCCACTGGCACAGCACCTGCTGACCGAAGCCGAGCCGGTGGTCAGCGTCGCTGTGCTGACGCAGCTGGCCCCGGCGCAACGCAACGCCTGGTTGCAGCGCCTAGACGCCGAGGTTGCGCAGGAGCTGAGCGGTTTGCTGGCCTACACCGACGACTGTGCCGGACGCATGATGGACCCGCGCGTCAGCCCGTTGCGCCGCGGTATGACGGTGGCCGAGGCGATCGAGCGCTTGCGCCAAATTCGCCGCAGCGGGCTGCGCGAGCTGTTCGTTGTCGACCACGAGGGCCGGTTGACCGGCCGCGTCGAGGTGCACGACCTGGTTCTGGCCGCACGCGATTTACCGCTGGCCGACGTCACGCGCGGTGTTGCCTGCTTCGTCAGTGACCTCGCCCCACGCGAAGAAGTAGTGGAGACGCTGCAGAAGCACCAGATCACCGCCTTGCCGGTGATCAACGTCAGTGGCCGCCTCATCGGTGTCATCCGGCAGGCCGAGTTGGTGGCGGCGGTTGAGGAAGAGACCAGCTTGGACATCCTGACCATGGTCGGCGCCAGTCCGGATGAGCGGGCGTTATCGTCGCCGGGTTTTGCCGTGCGCAAGCGTCTGCCCTGGCTGCAGATCAACCTGCTGACTGCTTTTCTCGCCGCCGCGGTGGTGGGGCTGTTCGAGAGCACTATTGCGCAGTTCACCGCGCTGGCCGTGCTGCTACCGGTGGTGGCGGGTCAGTCGGGCAATGCTGGGGCACAGGCTTTGGCGGTCACGATGCGTGGGCTGTTGCTGCGCGAGATCAGCCTGCGCCATTGGCCTGCGGTAATGGCCAAGGAGGCGATGACCGGACTGGTCAACGGGGTCGCTGTTGCGGTGACCACCGGGCTTGGGGTCTATGCATGGAGCGGTTCGCTGGCGTTGGTGGGGGTGATCACGCTGGCGATGGTTATTTCAATGTTTGCCGCCGGACTGGCTGGCGCGCTGGTGCCTATGTTGTTGCGCCGCTTCGGTCAAGACCCCGCCACTGCCTCGTCTATCATTTTGACCACGGTGACCGACGTCGTAGGCTTTTTCTCGTTCCTTGGCATTGCGGCGCTGTTTGCGCCGCTGTTGGCGCAGGGGGCGGCGTAAGCTGTACCTGCCGGTCGGCCCGCCGTCCGCGTTATAGAAGGTGGCCTAGGGCCGAACGCGAGAACGCGACATACTGCGTAGGCGGCTTTGAAATGACGTCCCGGGGGCTGGCCTAAAATGCCGCTATGTCCGACGCCCAAATCAACCTGACAAATCAATTCTTGATCGCAATGCCGGGCGCAACGGACAACACGTTCGCGGGCGCGGTAGTCTACATGTGTGAGCACACCAACAAAGGCGCGCTCGGCTTGTTGATCAACAAGCCCATCGACATCAAGCTGAAGAGCTTGTTCGAGAAGGTCGAACTGTCTTTGAGCCGCGAAGACCTTGCCAACAGCCCGGTGTACTTCGGTGGGCCGGTGCAGACCGAGCGCGGTTTTGTCTTGCACGAGCGCCAGGGCGAAGACAGTAGTCCCTACAGTTCGACGTTGGCCATTCCGGGCGGTGGCCTGGAGATGACCACCAGCAAGGATGTGCTGGAGGCCTTGTCCAGCGGCGCCGGGCCGAAGAAGATTTTGGTGACCTTGGGCTACAGCGGCTGGGGCGCCGGCCAGCTTGAAGACGAGATGAGCCGCAATGGCTGGATCAACGTTGGCGCAGTACCTGAGGTCATTTTCGACACACCCGTTGAGCAACGCTACGAACGGGCTCTTGCGCTGTTGGGCATCACGCCACATTTGCTCAGCCAGGAGGCTGGGCACGCATGAATGCGACACCGACGACAGCGTGTGTCGCGCCGTCGTTGCTGCTTCCTCGGTCATTCATGGCTTTCGATTTCGGCACACGCTGTGTCGGTGTCGCTGTCGGCAATACACTGACACGCAGCGCGACGCCCTTGCAGTCTGTTAACGCCGAAGGTGAAGCTCGCTTCGAAACAATTGCTCGGCTGATTGCGCAGTGGCAACCCAACGCGCTGGTGGTCGGCCTGCCGCGGTACCGCGACGGCGCGCCGCACGACAATACACGCCGCGCACAGCGTTTTTCACGGCAGTTGGGCGGACGTTTCGGACTCCCGGTGCACGAGGTGGACGAGCGCTACAGCACCACCGAAGCCAAGGCAGCAGGAGCCAACGACATCGACGCAGCTTCTGCGGCGATCATCCTAGAGCAGTTTTTCCGCGAAACCGGCTCGGCATGAGTACGCTGCACCTGGATGCCGAGGCGCTCTACCTTGACCTGCTGGCCGGGGTAAAACCGCTCTTGC
>JAOTTZ010000168.1 GCA_029864165.1 Burkholderiaceae bacterium | reverse complement strand
CCACACTTTCGATGTCGGCGTAGACTCGGTTGGGGAATTCTTTCTCACGCAGCTCGTCCCAGACGTGCTCCTGCGGGTTAAGTTCGGGAGCATAGGGCGGCAAACGCAGTAGCCGAATATTGTCGGGTACGACGAGATCCTTGCTGACATGCGAACTCGCCCCATCGACCACCATGACGATGAAATCCCGTGGGTGATTGATGCTGACATGGGCGAGAAAGGTACTCATGTTGGCAGTGTTCATCTGCCGCGTGATCATCCAATCGAGCTCACCTTGGAGCGGACTGACGGCGCCGTACACATACACAAACTCTCGCTCGTAGCCATTGCACACCACAGGTCGCGCCGGACTGGGTGCCCAGCACCGCCGAATTCGGACCATTCTTCCAAAGCGCGCTTCGTCCTGAAACATCACTCGCACACGTCGCCGGCGAACTTCGCGCGGTTTCAGCAAGGCCGCCAGCGCTTGGGGGAGTTTTTTTTCCACGCCTGTTGCACCTGTGGGTCGCTCTTGGGGTGCCGTGTGTCGGGAGCCACTTTGCGCCAGCCGTGGCGCTCCAGCAGCCGGTACACCACAGAGTGCGCCACCGGATGACCGAGTTCTTGCGCCAGCGCCGCGCGCAGCGGCCCAACGACAAGCATTGCGCCATCGGCCGACTTCTGTGCCCAGGGTGCCAAGAAGTTACGCTCCTCTTCGACGTTCATCCACGCACGGCGCCGCCCGCCTCGCACGGCCATCGCCTTGTTGGGCTCACGAACCCTGCTGCGCAGTCGCCTCTGCAATCTGACCACCGTGGCTCTGCCAACACCAATCGCCACGGCCGTCCGCTCAAGAGTGGCGTTGAGCAGCGCCGGTAACAACACTGATTGTGCGCAACGAAGTTCTTCCACGCTCTTCGCCTCAAGCGCCAGTGCGTGCGCTTGTGCAACGAGTTCGATGTCCAACTGTCGAGGTCTTGCCATGGCCTGCCCCAGCTGTCATTAACGGCTGAGATTATGCCATCATTAGTATCACTTTGAACGCTCAGTTGAATAAGGGCGCGATCACATGTGAGGAGTTGAAACGGTTCAAGTTACCGATGCCACCGCGGGCCGAGCAAGAAGAACTCTTACAACGCATCCATGCCGAGACGCAAGAAGTAGATACTGCATCCTCCCGCCTCGAACGCGAGATCGACCTCCTGCGCGAATACCGCACCCGCCTCATCGCCGACGTGGTGACCGGCAAGCTCGATGTGCGCGAAGCGGTGGCAGGGCTGCCGGACAAGATGGAGGAACCCGAACCTCTCGACGAAGGCGATACTCTGACCAACGACGAGGATGAAACAGCCGGTGACCTCGACGCCGCTCCCGAGGAGGCTGAGGCGCGACTGTCCCGTTGAGCGTGGCCGCAAAGGCTGTTCTGGCGCACAATGCACGAGAGGAGAGGACATGGCCATCACTCAGACCGAGTTCGAAACGCTGCTGAGCAATACCAGTAAGCGCTTGGAGGGAGACATCGTCTGGCAGGAAGACGAGGATCGCTCGCCGTGTTTCGAGTTCCGTGCCGAGGTACAGTCCAGCAGCGGCTGGCCCTTGTTCGTCAAAGGCAGCTTCAATCCGTTGATCCCCGCGTTGTCCTACGCGCTGATTCTGAAGAGTGCTGGGCGTATCTACGCGCTGGACCTGGGCAAAGATCATCACAACCCGCAGTGCACGCAGGTCGGCGAGGTGCACAAGCATCGCTGGAGCGAACAGTTTCGCGACAAGGATGCCTATATGCCGACCGACATCAGCGCGGCGCCATCCGACCCCGTGGCGGTTTGGGTCCAGTTCTGTGCGGAAGCGAAGATTCAGCACCAAGGGCAGATGATGAGCCCGCCCACGCGAACGGGGGAGTTGTTCCTATGAACGCCAAGGATCTATGCGCCGATTTCGCGAGTGGTCTTGGTGAGATGTTTGTCTGCGTTCCGCATGGGGAATTTCACCGCATTCGAACGCCCTACTTGTACCCGGATGGCGACAATATCGATCTGTTCTTGAAGCGTGCGGACGATGTCGTGACGGTGAGCGACTTGGGCGAAACGAATCGCTGGCTGCGCAGCCAGACGCTGTCGCTGCGCCGCTCGCCGAAACAGAGCGCGCTGATCGCAGACGCGTGCCTCACCCACGGGGTGGAGTTTTACAAGGGCATGCTGCTGGCGCGCTGTCGACCCGGGGAGTCGCTGGCAGCGGTAGCGACTCGCGTTGCACAGGCGGCGCTGCGGATCTCGGATCTCTGGTTCACGTTTCGCACTCGCGCAGTCGAGTCGGCCACCGACGAGGTCGCTGACTTTCTGTCAGAGAAGCAGTTTAGTTTCGAGCGCGCCGAGAAGCTGGCTGGGCGATCTGGCCGAGGCTGGACGGTCGATTTCCACGTACGGGCTCCTAGGCGCAGCGCGTTGGTCTATGTGCTGAGCACCGGTAGTCGGTCAGCCGCGCGATCGGTGGCTGAGCATGTCCTCGCAGCATGGTACGACCTCAGCCACTTGGCGGCGGGCCCAGAGGCATTGCGCTTCGTATCGTTGTTCGACGACACGGTAGATATCTGGGCACCGGAGGACTACAAGCTTGTGGAACCACTTTCCACAACGGTTCTGTGGTCGGAGCCCGACCGTTTGGCGCAAACGCTGCTGGAAGCAGCTTAGGCTGGGGCGCCCGGTAACCGGCGCCTGTAAATTGCAGAGCGTGTGCATGACTGGAACCCTCGCAAGCGGCAGCTCACCCTGGATCAGATCGAGTTGGCGTCGGGGCGATTGCGTGAACAAGGCTGGGCGTAAGGCGGGCGTGGCTCTTGAGTGCGCGATAGGAGCCAACTGTTGACCACCGACACCAGCGAAAAGGGCTTGGAGACGCTGATCATGCGGCACATGACCGGCGCCGATGGCATTGCCGTTGCCCCGAACATTGTGGCGGAGCAGCGCGCGCCCTACGGCGGCACAGGCTACATCGCCGGCAGTGCGCAAGACTACGACCGTGCCCATGCGCTCGATGTGCCGCTGTTGTTTGCCTTCCTGCGCGCCACCCAGCCCGAGGCGTTCAAGAAGCTGGCGCTGGCCGATGCGAACGACCCCAAGGACATCACCCGCCTCGTCGCCGATATGGTGACCGGCAAGCTCGATGTGCGCGAGGCGGCGGCGCGACTGCCGGACGAAGCGCTGCCTGACACCGCCGAGGACGGAACCAACATGGCCCTCGACTCCGACGCCATCGACGAGGAGGCCATCGTCGAGTGAACATTCAGGAACTTATCGCGCTCGTCGATCGCCTCCGGGCTCTACCCACCGAGACAGAGTGGTTTGAGTTCAAACGGAACAACGCCAACCCGAAGGAGCTTGGCGATTACCTGTCGGCACTGGCAAATGAGGCGTGCCTGCGCAGCCAGCCCCGCGGCTATCTGGTGTTCGGCATCGACGACGACACGCATGCCGTTGTCGGCACGTGTTTCGATCCTTACGCAGTCAAGGGCAAGGGGAATCAGGACCTACTTCCGTGGCTCAGCGCGGGGCTACGCCTAAACACGGGTGTCGAGGTGCACATCGTCGACCATCCGCAAGGCCGCGTCGTGTTGTTCGAGGTCGGTCCGGCGCGGGATCAACCCGTCAGCTTCTACGGCACGGCTTGGGTGCGCGTCGGCTCCAGTAAGACCGAACTCATCAAGCAGCCGGAGAAGTCGCGTGCGCTGTGGACCCGCGGCACTGACTGGTCGGCAGAGACCTGCGAACGGGCAAGCCTGAGCGACCTCGACACCGAAGCGCTCGTCAAGGCGCGCGAGCAGTTCCTGGTCAAGCACCCGGGCCGGGCCGGTGAAGTGAAGGCGTGGGACAACTTCACCTTCCTGAACAAGGCCAGGCTTCTGAAGCAAGGCGCCGTAACGAACACGGCACTCGTGCTGCTCGGGCGCAGCGAAGCGACGACACTGCTGGCGCCGGCGGTAGCCAAGGTGTCATGGATACTGAAGGACACAGACAACCACGAGCTGGACTATGAGCATATCGGCCCGCCATTTCTGCTCGCCGGCGATCGACTGCTGAAGCGCCTGCGCAATCTCACCGTACGCACCTTGCCGAGCGGCACGCTCTTCCCCCAGGAGATCACGCAGTACGACCCGTGGGTGATTCGCGAGGCCCTTCACAACAGCCTAGCCCACCAGGATTACCGCCAGCACGGGCGGGTCACCGTGGTCGAGTTCCCGGATCGCGTCCTGATGACCAATGTGGGCGATTTCCTGCCGGGCAGCGTCAAAACGGTGATCGAGCAGGATGCGCCACAGGCCATTTACCGCAACCCGTTTCTCGCGGATGCCATGGTTGAGCTGAACCTGATCGACACCCAGGGTGGTGGCATCAAGCGCATGTTCGAGACACAACGACTACGGTCATTCCCGTTGCCGGACTATGACCTCGATACCCCTGGACAAGTCACCGTGAGCATCACGGGCCGAATCCTCGATGAACGTTACACGAGGCTCCTGATGGAACGAACAGACCTCACCCTTGCGCAGGTCATGCTTCTGGACCGGGTACAAAAGGGCCACCGAATCGATCGCGACGATCACCAGCGGCTCAAAGCTGCTGGTCTGGTCGAAGGCCGCTATCCGAATGTCATCGTGTCGGGTGCTATGGCGAAAGCTACCGGCGAGGCGGCCCGACACATTCGGGAGCGGGGTCTCAACAAGCAGTACTACCTGGACCTGATACTGGCATTGGTCGACCAGCATGGCCCGGTCGGGCGCAAGGAGGTGGATGAGCTGCTGGTGTCGAAGCTGCCGGATCGAATGACTGACCCGCAGAAGCGACGCAAAGTCCACAATCTGCTACAGGAGCTTCGCAGAGCGGGAAAAATCGGCAATCAGGGTACCCGGGCGGAACCGCGCTGGGTGAGCGTCAGGGCCGCGCCTGCCGGTGAGGCGTCATGATCAAGCAAAGCGCGGCGACCTTAAAGCGGAGAAACACCTGGCCGCCGAGCCTGGAAGTACTCGCAAATCATGGAGAAAGCGCTTTGCTAAACCCAGCGGGTTGGGCACCGTCTAGCAATGGTTTTAGCAAAGACCTTAGCAAAGACGTC
>JAOTTZ010000167.1 GCA_029864165.1 Burkholderiaceae bacterium | reverse complement strand
AAAACCGATGCGTTTGGGCCTGTAGCTAGGCGCAAACCACAGCAATAGCCAAAGCTATTGCGAGGATTTGCAACGACGCTACGGGGCCAAAGGCGCGGTTTTTAAGTGCTGAATAGCGTGCAACACTACACTAGGTACGTATCGCCTAGGTATCAGCGCTCAGTGTACAAACGGTCCCCACACCGGCTCGCGCGCATCGGCCTGCGTTACCGCCAGGCTGGTCTTGATGCCGCCATCCAGTGTGGTCGTCATCAAGACATCGCGCCCGCCTAACCGTGTCGCATAAATAATCAAACGGCTGTTGGGCGCAAAGCTCGGGCGCTCATCGTCGTTGGTGTCAGTCAAGCCACGCGCAGCGGCATCTCCGGACAACTCCATCAAGAACAAGCGTAACGCATTGCCTTGCCGCGAAATATAGGCCATGTAGCGGCCGTCTGGGCTGATCGCCGGACTGACGTTGTAGCCGCCAGTGAACGTGACGCGCTCTACGGGGCCACCCGCTACCGGCGCTCGATAGATCTGTGGGCCGCCACTGCGGTCGCTGACAAAATAAAGTTGAACTCCGTCCGGGGCGAACACCGGCTCGGTATCGATCGACGAACTGGCCGTGAGTCGACGCACAATATCGCCGTTGCGACTTACCAGGTAAATCTGCGCATTGCCGTCACGCGATAGCGTGACAGCCATTTGCTGGCCATCCGGCGACCAGGCTGGCGCACTGTTGGAACCTCGGAAGTTGGCCACGACGCGGCGCTTGCCCGAGGTGATCTCCTGCACCCATACGACGGCTTTCTGGCGTTCAAACGAAACGTAAGCCAACTCACGTCCGTCGGGCGACCACGCCGGCGATATGATGGGCTCCGCACTGCTCAACATGGTCTGTGCGCCCTCGCCATCGGCGTCAGCGACATGCAGGGTGTATCGGCTACCCGCCTTGGCGACGTAGGCAATGCGGGTCGAGAACACACCCTTGTCGCCTACGAGCTTCTCGTAGATATTGTCGGCAATGCGGTGTGCAGCAGACCTCAAATCGATCGCTTGCGCCGCCTCGCTTTGCGCCATCAGCGGCTGACCCTTGACCACGTCCCACAGCCTATAACGCAAATCGTAACGGCCGTCTGCCAAGCGCGAAACAGACCCCGCGAGCAACGCGTCGGTACCCCGCGAGCGCCAATAGCTCATCAAAGGCGGGGTGGTTTCGTCGAGTGCATCGTTGCTGTTGGTAATCTTGAACAAACCGCTACGGGTCAAGTCGGCGCGCACGATTTCGGCAATCGGCTGACCGCTTTGCGCCTGATCGCGCAATGGTGGTATCGCCACCGGAATCTGGGTGCCGCCTACACCTGAGATTTCGACACGAAATTGTGCGGCGGTGGGGGCGGCGGCAACAGCCAACCCAGCCATACACACGCCCAGGCACGCGCGTCGCACATACGCATTTGTCGTAGAAATCATCGTTCGTTGTCTCTTCATCTCACCCCTTATTCATTTGGCTCTCGTGTCAGCAACCACATTTTCAGGTAGCGGTAGTAGGTGCTCTCGGCGTTATACCAAGCAAGCACGAAGCCCAAATGACCGTCAAGAAAGCCGCGCCTGAATATATACCCGCGCACGAAAGTCCACATGGCGTGAGAAACCGCGCTGGCCAGGCCGCCGCGCTTACCGCGGCGTACAAGGTCGATCGCTCGACCAGTGGTGTAGCGGTTCATCTTGCCGAGCGCGTCGTCAAGATTGGGCATGGTTTCGTGCAACAGGTGCCCGTTCAGGCGCCCGACCTCGCCTTGCGGCAGCAGGCGCTCATGCACCAAGTCGTCGGAGAACCTTGCGGATTCGCGGCGAAAAAGGCGTAGCACGTGATCAGGATACCAGTTTCCGTGAAGCATCCACTGGCCACAAAAGCGCGATAGTCTCGACAGTTCATAAGCAGCAACGGCCGACGCGCCGGCCGGCGCGTTTTGTACTGCGCTGCCTATGCTGGCGGCGAGTTCCGCGCTGACCCGTTCGTCGGCGTCGATGCTCAACACCCATTCGCCGCGCGCTTGCGCCAAGGCACGGTTTTTCTGCCTGCCAAAGCCCGGCCAATTCTCGCTGCGCACCACCCGTGCGCCGAACGCCTGTGCGATCTCGCAAGTATTGTCGCTACTGCCGCCATCGAGCACCACCCATTCGTCGGCGAACGCCACGCTCTTCAGGCAGTCTTCGATATTGCGGGCCTCATTCTTGGTAATAACGATGACCGACAGCGTGATGGCAGACATGAATCGCGGCCGTCAGGCCCTGGGCTTTGATGTGACGGAATTGTAGGCACGAGAGCGTCGGATAATCGACCTCGCATGAGTGCCGCCGCTACGACGTTCACGACCCGCCTTTGGCGTATCGCGCCATACTTTGCCGGCAGCCGCTGGGGCTTTGCGCTGGTCATCGGCGCGGCGCTGGTCAGCGCGGCCACCGAACCAGTCGTTCCAGCGCTGATGCAACCTCTGCTCGACAAAGGTTTTCAACAGGGCTCGCTGCCGCTATGGATCATACCGCCGGTGATCGTGGGACTGTTTGCGCTACGTGGCGGGGCTGGTTTTGTCGCTCAATACAGCCTGTCGTGGATCGCCAATCGTGCAACCCTGAGACTGCGCAACGCGTTGTTCGACCGGCTGCTCGACACGCAACCCGACTTTTTCACGCGGCACTCGGCATCGAAGCTGACCAATATTCTGATCCACGAAGTACAAGGGGGCACCAACCTGCTGGTGAATTCGTTGCTAACCTTGGTCAAGGACACGCTCACGCTGATGGCGCTGCTCGGCTACCTGTTGTGGCTGAACTGGCAGTTGACTGTTTTCGTCGCAGTGTTGTTTCCTGCTCTGGTCTTGGTGATGCGCATACTCAGTCGGCGATTGCACGGGCTGGTCATAGCGTCACAAAAAGCCAGCGACGAACTCGCCTACACAGTTGCTGAAAACGTGCTGGCGTGGCGCATCGTGCGCCTGCATGGTGCGCAGCGCGCGCAGGCAACGCGTTTCAGTGCCTTTAGCGAAAGCCTGCGCCGTCTCGCGATCAAATCGGTGGCGGCCTCATCGACGATGACACCGCTGACGCAAGTGTTGGCAGCGTGCGCTCTGTCGGCGATTATTGTCGCAGCGCTGTGGCAAAGCGGCGCGCAGGGCGGCTCGGTGGGGGGCTTTGCGGCGTTCGTAACTGGATTGCTGATGCTCATCGCACCGATCAAGCATCTGTCGGAAGTGGCCGGTCCGATCACGCGTGGCCTGGCGTCAGTCGAGCGCGGCATCGACATGCTGCACAACAGCGTCAGCGAGACCGGCGGCGCGTACGACCCCGGGCGTGCGCGGGGCGAACTTGAGATGCGCGACGTGAGCGTCGTCTATCCGGGCGCGCAGGGCCGAGCGTTGGACGGTGTCAACCTTCGCGTTAGTGTGGGCGAGTCGGTTGCATTTGTCGGGCCATCCGGCGCCGGCAAGTCCACCTTGGTCAATCTGCTGCCGCGCTTCATCGAGCCCAGCAGCGGCAGCATTTTGCTCGATCGTGTACCCTTGCGCGAATGGAGCGTCGCCGCACTGCGGCGTCAGTTCGCGCTGGTCAGCCAGGACGTCGTGTTGTTCAACGACAGCGTTGCCGCCAACGTTGCGCTGGGCGAAGTTTCACAGCACGAGCAAGTGCGCGCAGCGCTGCGCGCAGCCAACCTGCTCGATTTTGTAGAGGCCCTGCCCCAAGGCCTGGATACGTTGATGGGCCACAACGGCGAGCGCCTTTCGGGCGGCCAGCGCCAGCGTCTGGCGATTGCGCGCGCAATCTATAAAGACGCACCGATCCTGATTCTCGACGAAGCCACCTCAGCGCTCGACTCAGAATCTGAAGGGCTTGTGCAGCAAGCGCTGGAAACGCTGATGCGCGGCCGCACGAGCCTCGTGATCGCGCACCGGTTGTCTACCGTCGAGCGTGCCGACCGCATCGTTGTCATCGATGCCGGGCACGTGATCGAGCAGGGGCGTCACGCCGAACTGCTGGCCCGCGGTGGGCTCTATGCTCGCCTGCACGCATTACAGTTTAGAACCTGAAGGTATGAACGCTCACATCGGTCCGACTCAAGGTCACGATAACGTGCGCTGATGCAAGGTCCGATGAACTACTGCGTCGTCATCCCAGTACTCAATCAGCTGCATTACACGCGGCAGTGCATCGACACCCTGCTGCGCAACGGTGTTCCCGCGGCGTCATTGTTGGTGATCGACAACGGTAGCGTCGACGATACGCCTGCTTGGCTCACCGAACGCACAGAAATACGGTCGATACGCAACCCGGTGAATATCGGCTGCGGCGGCGCGTGGACGCAAGGAGCGTTGCTGTCGGATCGTGACTGGGTGGTGCTGCTTAACAACGACATCGTGTGCGCACACAACTTTATCGAAGCGCAGATTCGCGCTGCCGAAGACCATGGACTCGATGTAGTCAGTCCCGCCATGGTGGAGTTCGACCTCGACTACGAGCTCGCTCAATTCACCCACGAGTTTCTGGCCAAGATGAGCGGTACAGTTCGCGAGGGCTGGTTCCACGGTGTGTGCTTTTCGGTACACCGCCGCGTATTCCATAAAATAGGCTTCCCAGATACCGACCGCTTGCTGTTCGGCCGCGAGGATGCCGAGTTTCTTGCCCGCTGCCTGCGAAGTGGGCTGAGCGTTGGCACCGTCGGAGCTGCGCTGTTGCATCATTTCGGTTCGATCACGCAACGCGCGTTGAAGCGGGAGCAGGGTGTGGCTCAGTTCGGGGATCACCGCTACTTCTACGGCAAGATCGGCCTAAACTGGTGGGGCCGCCAGGCAGCCAAGTTTGCTCGTAAGGCGCGGACACGCCGCTGGTCGCAGTCCGAACGGGAACGCACCGGCCTGACGCTGCACATGGTGCACCGCGACGGTGGTGTCGAATATCGCTGAGGCCGGCCACGATGACGATGACAAGACACTACGGGCTTTTGTCAGGCTAAACCCCGACACTGCATTCATGTCGTTCACGGAGTCTTTTCGCAGCTGGCGCCGCAACTTCAAGGCCGCGCTGCCGTACGTGCGCCGGCGCGAGCATAGGATCCTGCAGCG
>JAOTTZ010000166.1 GCA_029864165.1 Burkholderiaceae bacterium | reverse complement strand
CGAATGGCACTTACTTAAGCCGCTAAGCATGACCATGTAGTTGTATCTTTCGGCGCGCCTTGGCCCGTGGGATCTTCAGCCAAGGATAGGGTTTGGGTCGTCGTTTTCGCATTCGTGGCTCGATACGTCCCGGTCGATGTCCGACCCTGGATTGGGCGATCATCGAGAACAGGCAGGCGCAATCAGTGGTGGCCTTCAGACCTCGGCAGACCCACTCGGTCCAGAGCTGGACAGTGTGCTTGAAGCTCAAACTGCGCGGATCCACGCCCGCATTGCAGGCGGCCTGCGCCATGAGTAGTCGGATCAGGTTGTAGGCCAGCAGGTAGACCCACAGCTCCTTTTCGTTCATCGCGGGCGTCTGGCAATGGAGCACTTCCATGCCCATGGTGGTCTTGATATTGCGCAGGTCTAGTTCGACATTCCAGCGGCGCGCATAGAGCGCCGAGAGCTCGTCCTTGCTGACCTTGCGATGCTCGAGCATCGTTGTGACGAACACTCGGTGGGCGCTTTTCGTTTCGCGCACCCTGAGTTCGTCAGGAAACGCGGTGTACTGCTCGCGCGTCATCCACTGCGGGCAATGCGCGGGCTTGCGCCAGTAAACCAGGTGATCGCGCGTGCCCAGCGACTGGCCCCGGCGAAAGTCGACGATTCGCGCGCCCTTTTGCTCCAACAGTACGTCGATGCCGGCGGCGGCCAACGTCGCGACTACGAAGTAGTTGCAATAAAAGGCGTCGGCAAGCATCACGTCGCCCGGCCTGAAAGCCGCACCGAGCCTGCGCAACAGAGCGAGTTCGCTGCTGCCTTTGCCGCTATACGGGCACATCGCTGCGTCGAGCACTGCCCCACTGGCCAGGCAAATCACCGTGACCAGACGTGCCAGCGGAAAACCTACGCCCGGAGCTTGGCTTTCAGGCTGGGGGAAACACGCCTGATTCTCTTCGGTGTCGGGCATCGATATCCCCGTGCCGTCGACCAGCTTAACCGAGCGACCCCGCCAGCGCCAATGGGGCAGCGCCCGCGCGCTGAGCTGATGTCCGGTCTCGCGCGTCAACCCGCTGACCATCGCCAGCGGTAGACGACAACGGGCCTGGCAATACCCTCCCGTACGCGTACTGCCAGCACTGAGCCCATCGGCCACACGCTGCGCAGCCCACCCGTTGACTGCCTTCTGGCAAGAGCTATCGGCTTCCAGCCCCTGACGCATGAACATCGACAGCGTCACCGTCGGCGGATACAGCCGCTCCCGGTGCGCGGGCATCAACGCCTCGGCTACCTCGAGCAACTCTGGGCTCGTCAGCACGTTGAAAAACTCCACCGCCTCGGTCGAGCCCGCTCGGCCTTCAATCCTCTTGCGGTGTTGATCCTGTCGGCTTCGCGTATTACGATCCATGTTGGCTGACCTCCGGAAAGATGCTTGGGTTGCTTTGTAACTCCCATCCTATCAACCCTTGGTCAGCCTCCTCCCCCTTTACTTTCAAAGACTTACGGCCTCGTCTTCGGCTGCGAAAGGCTTAAGTAAGTGCCATTCGCCTTAAGACCTTCGCTGCCTGCCAGCCATCGCTGACGATCATCCACACGTCGTCTTGCATCGTCTCGGCCCAGTAGTCCATCAGGTGCTGATAGACGCCGTAGGGGTCGATCAATGACGCAACCTCACGCGCGGCGCGGAAGGCTTCGAGCAGGTTTTCGGAGAGTTTGTCGATCAGCACCTTGGGCCGGTCGCCCTGTTGGATGCCGGCGAGCAACGGCGTGTTGGCCGCTTTCCATGCCTCGAACACATGCGTCACTTCGCTGTTGAAGGCGGTGAATTCGGCGTGGCCGAAGATGGTGGCCTTGATCTGGCTGGCATCGACCTTGAGTTGGTTGTAGCCAACGCGGCTACCCGCTGGGTTGTAGGGTGCAAAGAGTTCGCCCCGCACGCTGGGGAACACCTGCCAGTAGGCACAATGGCCGTCAACGTCGCGGTCGGGGATGCCGCCCTTCAAGTGCGCGTCGATGTCTTGCAAGTCTTCGGGTTCGGCGCTGTCGATGTAGCGCGGCAGGTTGAGGTTGAAGTCGTTGGCCTGAACTTCCGCCAGCGGCACCATGCGCGAATACTTTGGCGTCTCCAACTGCCGGGTGAAGGTGTCGACGATTTTGTGGATGTCCTGCGCGCGCAGGCGGTTCTTGGGGCCGTCCTTGATGAAGCCCTTGCTGGCATCGACCATGAAGATTCCCCTGCGTCCCGTGGCACCCTCTTTGTCCAGCACCAGTATGCAAGCCGGGATGCCGGTGCCGTAGAACAGGTTGGCGGGCAGGCCGATGATGCCTTTGATGCCACCCTGCTTGACGATGCGCTTGCGGATGGCGGCCTCCGCGCCACCCCTGAACAAGACGCCGTGCGGGTGAATGACCGCGCCCTTGCCGGTGCTCTTCAGTGAGGCGAGGATGTGCAGCAAGAAGGCATAGTCGCCGTTCTTGGCCGGCGGGGTGCCGTACTCAAAGCGGCCATAGAGATCGTTGGCCGGGTCCAGGCCGCTGGTCCAACTCTTGGTGGAGAACGGGAAATTGGCGACCACGAAGTCGAAGGTCTTGAGGCCGCCGTTGGCATTTTTGAAGTGCGGGTGCGCGAGCGTGTTGTCCTGCCAGATTTCCGCCGTGGGGCAATCGTGCAGCACCATGTTCATGCGCGCCAGGGCGGCGGTGGCGTTGTCCATCTCCTGTCCGTAAAGCGCCAGGTCCAGCCCAGTGCGGCTCTTGGCCTCGTCGTGCGCTTTGAGCAGCAGCGAGCCTGATCCGCAGGTGGGGTCATAAATGCTTTGGTCGGCGCGGGTCGTATTGCCCAAGTCGATGACCATGGACATGATGCGCGAGACTTCAGCCGGGGTGTAGAACTGGCCCTTGGATTTGCCTGCCTCGGTGGCGAAGTGGCGCATCAGGTATTCGTAGGCGTCGCCCAGCAGGTCGTCGCCCTCGGCACGGTTGCGCCCGAAATCGATCCCCTCGAAGATGGCCACCAGCTTGGTGAGGCGGTCCACCATCGCCTGCGCCTTGCCGAGTTTTTCTTCGTCGTTGAAGTCAGCGACGTTGATCGCGCCCTTCAGGCTGTCGTTGGCGTCGGCCAGTTTGCCGATGATCTTGTTGATCTTGTCGCCGATCTCCTTGTCGCCCTTGACAGCCACCATGTCGGCAAAGCCGCCCCCTACCGGCACGTCGATCAGCGCGTTGGGGTCACCGGCGTATTTGTCGCTGACGTACTTGACGAACAGCAGAACCAGGACGTAATCCTTGTATTGCGAAGCGTCCATGCCGCCGCGCAGCTCGTCGCACGATTTCCAAAGCGATGAATAGAGTTCTGATTTCTTGAGGGCCATGGGCTTGCTTGTATGGGGGTCAGCGCCACGCGCTGGAAGCCGGCTACGTTACCGCATGCACGGCATCGGACAAGGAAGTCGCACCGCATTGTCATGCTGCGCCAGGCGCGCCCATATTGCGAAACGGATTTCAGTCCGCACCGGTCATCCCGTCCCACATGCCCGCAAGTTGGTGTCTCGTCGGACCCAACCGTGCCGCCATTGGGTAACGTCCCCTTTTTACGCGGGAAGCGTGCGAAGCACGCTGTACGGCGCCCGCTTGGCCGAGTGGTTGGATGGCACTGAGTTGTGGCACATGCGGGGGTTTGAACCTGCGCTATGGCCCTTGCTGTTTACGCGCTTGGCGGGCCGAAAGAGATAAGTCGCACTTGACGCAGCCAATAAAGCGGAAACAAGAATAGCCAAAAAATTGGAAGCGCCAGAACAAATTGCGCCTGAACCAAGCCCGACAAGTGAGCCACCCAAGCAAGTACGGGCAGAGGACACAACCACAAGGCGAAGAAACTGCGGGTAGCGCCACGCTCGAGGCCCACCGCATCATGGCAGGCTGGGCACTTAAGCAGAAAGAGCATGGCTTGGCGGTGGAAGTTAACACCCGGGGCACGAGCTTTGAGCAAGAGCCGAAGTGATATTGCGGCCTGGCAGGTTGGACAGCGGAGCATCTTGTGTCATCTAACGCTCCGGTTCAGCGGTGGCGAGCAACGCCACCCGCTGCAACCGGTTGTTCGGCAGCGCCTCGACTTCTTCACGACTGTCACCCGCGTCCACTCCTGGCAACGATGTTTGAAACATGTCTCCCTCACGACTGCCGTTCGCGCCACTCCCGAAGATCTTCGAATGAACATGGGCAGTTGATCCAGAGATATTGCTCGGTGGCCTTCGGGATAGATGGCGCGGGATGGACAGGGTAAGCCAAGACCTCGACACTGGGACCAACCGACGCTCCGGCAGGATTGTTAGCCACCGGAAATGTTTCACCATCCTCAGTGACGAAGAAAAGGATCGATTTGCCGGTCTTGCTTTTGCCACGCTCGAATCGCCCACGGAAATGTTGTCCCGCTCCAACTTCTACAAGCTCTGCATCGGGTGTCACCTCTACAAGTCGCATCGTCGACACGCAGAAGTGTCCGGGCTTCTTGCCCTCCCAGCCGATTAGGGATTGACTCCCGTACTCTGGCTCATAGGGCTCACCGGAAACCACAACTTGACGACCGGCAAACGCATGAAACGGAGACTCCTCGCTATAGCTGATCACCCACACCCTTCCGTCGCTGCACTCGATGCCTGCCCCGAGGAACGACTTCCCTTGGCCGTTACGGTCGTAGCGGGAAGCATGGACGATTCCTTGCAACTGAACTTCCTTCTTTTGATCGCTCATATGATCATCCGACTCGGCGGAAGCGTTGATTGTCGGCCGAACGCTAAATGGACAGACGAGGCACACCCATCGCTCGCCTGCCCATTGTCCGACTAATTGTGAGATTCGTCGCAGCGTTTGTCGTATGAAACTCCCCTCTCGGCGACCCTACGAGCAGGGATCGACCGTCACGATGGAAGGCCTAAAAATTCGCGGATAGAAAAGCTGTCCACGTAGGCAACTGTTTCGAGTTATCCGCTGAACAGTTGAGATGTCAGAGCTGGTCGTACGTCACCCGAAGCGCTTGGCCTCTGATTTGCCCAAGCCATCGATTTGATTGGTGGCCCGGGGCGGAATTGAACCACCGACACACGGATTTTCAGTCCGCTGCTCTACCAACTGAGCTACCAGG
>JAOTTZ010000165.1 GCA_029864165.1 Burkholderiaceae bacterium | reverse complement strand
TCGTTGTAAAGCCGGGGCACGAAGCCTTCAGAGACCATGATCAGCTTGATGCCCTTGTCAGAAATCGGCCGCACATTCAGAACTTTGGCGGTTAGTGCCTTGTCCTCGGGCTCCAGAAAAATTCCTGGCGTGAGCGCTTCGGGAATGTCTCGCACAACGCCGTCAACAGCTGTGTCTACGCCAAGGCTGCACGGACCGACCGTCGCGCACGCGACGATCGTCGTCATTCCCGCAAGCAGCGGGGTAGCCCTTTCTTCAACGACGAGACTCTTGGTACTCAGCGTCTTGAGCACATCCCGGCCGGACATCGACAAGCGAGCAAACCGCGACAACAGCGCGCCGGAGGCATTGCGTTCGCCTTCACCGTTAGCGTACAGGTCCAGCGGTTCCGGCGTGAGAAATGCGGCCAGCAGCGAAACACCATAAGGCGGCCCGGCCTTCAACTCGAACTGCATCTGCGGCGTTGGAACAACAAAAGGCCCTGGGTCGACCACCTTGTTGTCCGCATGCACCCGATTCGGGAACAGCACCGTTGGGACACCATCGGGGCCAATGCTGACCACGTTCAGGTATCCGCCGCGCGGCAACTCCACGGTGATCACCAAAGCTTCACCTTCGCGCAACTCGCGTTGGCTGACGCGCACCGGCATGCTTTCGGCTAAGCGCACTGCCGCTTCGGTCTCTCGCCACAGCGATGCGGCATCGAGATTTTTTGTCGACGCGTCGTCCTGCGCTGTCGCCGCGGCGGCGCACAAGCCCAACGTGCTGGCGACGAGGGCCCGCATGGTCTTTCCGAGCAAACTATTGATCATGATCGTTGATTTGTTGGACAGGGGCGCCACTACGCATACCAAAACACTGTTACGCGTGTCGCGAGCCCTGATGGTGAGTGTTTCTGCTATCCAAGCCAATTTTCGCATCATCAGCTTCGCGCCAATAGAAATACAGCATGACCGCCATCACACCGGCCAAAGGGTGCCATAACAAGCCGTGGGGTTGAAAAAAGGCCTTGGGGTCGCACAGGGGTTCACCCGTTTGCGATAGCGCCCAAAACGCGGTCGCGAACCCCATTGCGGCAACGGCCGAACACCACATCGTAATGGTCCTCAGCTTTCCCTGGAGAACCTGCTTATTGACAACCCATATGGCAACTTCGACCACAAGATAGGCGACGACGAGAATCATGATCAGAATCAGCGAGGCAAATTCGAATTCGTCTTTCCAAAAATGGTGGATGCTGGTGAAGAGCGCGACAGTGCTCAGGTAGCCGCCCCAGAAAAACCAACAGTTCTTCACGAACCTGCGTCGCATCGAATAGAAAAAAAGAAACGCCGCGTACGCGTACATCGAGAGCCCATCCATGGTTGACCCCCACGACTTCAGCGATGCATGTAACCACATGCTGCCCAGCCCAAGATACAACACCGCGAATATGTAGAGATCTGGAACCCAGCTCGTCGATTGCATCAGATTCTTGGCGCGAGGACCGGCCTTTTTTCGATCGCCCCAAACCATGAAGGCGACCAATAGAGACGTGCCTATGGCGTAGAGATTGGACCAAGTGTTGACCTTTTGCCGCACACCCGGTGCACCTTCCTTCACCTCCCTGGCGTTGAACGCTTCGCAAAAACAAGTATTCGGGTTGTTCTCAGCGCATGAGTCCGGGTCTCCGGGCCACCCCAGAAAAACGAAGCTGAGAAACAAACTCATCACCACCGAGGTTGAGACACCCCAAACGATGAACCCTCTGTAGGCAACCATTTTTTCTCCCGTGTTTACGCCGATCGCGCTAGCCCGGTGAAAAGAAAACCTGTACTGCCGCCGCTACGGCACTTCATGCACTTGCGTGACGGCACTGGCGCCATAACGTCCATTGCCACCCTCGCTCGCGCCGGTGGCCACCACGACCAGACTCTTGGTCGCGTGCTGCGTCGCCGGCGCCGTGGCAAAGGTGCCCTCGGTATCCATGTCTTCGCCGAAGTCTTTAGGCACGGAAGAAACCAGCGCCATCAAGTGGTTGGTGCCGCTCGGGCCCGCAGAGCGCAAGCGCCAGCTCTCGCGTGGGAAGCGGTGCTTGCCGGCAGCAACGCGGTTATTGTTGTCCACCTTGTTTGGAAACAGAAGGTTGAATGTCTCGCCGTCAGTGCCCACCTGCAACACGTAGAGGTAGCCCTCACGATTGGTTTCGACTGTAAAGTCGAAGTAGTCTTGTCCTATGCGCAGCTTGTCCTTCGTGGAGGTAAGTTTGACGCTGTAGGACGCGTCCGATCCGGCGCGGATATCCTCCAAGGCGCTTGCACCGTTCACATGCGTGGCAATCGGCTTGGCGTCTGACGTCGCAAAAGAAACCGGTAAGCCGGGATTGCCCGTCAACGTGATGGTTTGGCGCTCTCTTTGCGGGCTGGCGTTGATGCTCGCCTGCGCACAGGCACGCAACTCTTCGCCACTGATGGTTCCGCTCAGGTCCTGGTCGGTCGCGGGGTCGGTGATGCATTCGGCCCAGGCGTGTGTCGCGATACTGCCTTCGGTCGAGGCAAACGAGACCTCGTTGTCGCCGGCAGCGGCGACATAAAGCAGTTGAGCACCCTTGCGTTTGACGACTTGGAGACTCTTGGTCATGAACGACTTGTTAACGGCGTCGCCGCATTTGTAACCCTCATCCTCAGCGCTAGAGCCGGTGCGCACCACCCCGGGGTAAGCCTTGGGCACCAGCATGCGGCCGGGTTGAGGCAACGCTTTGATCGACGCCCCACCAGAAAAGCAAGAGTCGTTCATCATCACGACTTGACTCGCCTTGGCGCCGAGTGTGGCCAGATCAGCCTCCAGATCCCTGTCGTAGTAAAGCCGCACATCCTGGGCGACGAGGCCCTCGCTGCACTTCTTGCTGCCACCGGTATTTACCTGCTGTGCGCCGTGGCCTGAATAGTAGATGAACACCTTGTCATCTTGTGCAATGCGTGCCACCAAATCAGCGAGGGCGCTCTTCATGCCGTCCCAAGTCAGTTGCTCGTTCTTGACTTCAGTGATGTTTTTCTCCGGTATGCCCATGCCACGGGCGATCTTGCGCGCGTTGTTGGCGTCCAGATCGATACCCGGCAAACTAGCCCTCGGGTCTGCGTATTCGCCGACCCACATGATCAACGCATGGTTCTCGGCGCGCGCTGTAAAACAGACACTCAAACCAACGACCGCGAGGGTGGAAAACGCGACATGACGCCATGCAAGTAGACTGCTCTTCACGGGTGCTGACCTCCATTGAGTTGATTCGCGCGATAGTATTCGCGCCGCATCTTGAACGCAAGTGTATTTTCGGAATATAT
The DNA here is from genome assembly GCA_029864165.1 of Burkholderiaceae bacterium. Classification (GTDB taxonomy): domain Bacteria; phylum Pseudomonadota; class Gammaproteobacteria; order Burkholderiales; family Burkholderiaceae_C; genus CAIKUF01. The sequence continues at coordinate 1,805 of JAOTTZ010000165.1, read as the reverse complement.
TAAGCCCTGTGCGCAAAGTAGAGGATGCTGTCGTTGGGATACAGCGCATACTCTCTGAGCCAGGCGCAGAATTTGAGGATACCAAACCATAACAGCCATCAGGCCAACCGCCAACGACGGGGGGCTCAATCAATGGCTTGGAGGAGACGCCTATGAAGTGGATGCTGACCGGCCTTGCCGCCCTATTCGTGCTCGCTGCTTGTGGGGAGAAAACGCAGCCGCCGCAGTCCGACTCTGCCGATGCGCCGCCTGCACCAGCGGTCACGGCCTCCGAGGTGCTACCCGCCGAACCCGATCCGATGCTCGAACCCATGCCCGAGCCCATGCTCGAGCCTGCGCCCGCAGACCCATTGCCGCCGGCTGCTGAACCAGCATCGTCTGCGGCGAGGCCGGCCGCGGCAGACGATGTGAATGCAGCCATCTCTGCAGTTGGCCGTGCGGCGGGCAGCGTGGTGCAAGAGGCTGCGAGCGGCGCAGCGGCCTCTTTGGCCGAAAGCGCGGAAGACGCGGTGCGCAGAGCTTTTCAAAAAGGCGCTAGCGACCCTGCTGCCAAACAGGCACCGTAACCAGACCCTGCCGCCGGCGCGGCGGCAGGTAACACACCGATCACTTGTTCAAAAGGAGACCATCGTGTTTATACCGGCTCAGGGTATGCAGCGGGACCAGCGCCATCAAACTGCGCTCAGGCGGCTGATGGCGCTGTTGGGGTGCGGCTGCTGTGTAAGTGCGTCGCTCGCGAGCCCCAACGCAGAGAGGGTGAGCGAGTCTATCCTGTCAGCCTGCGGACCGAGTCCCAGCACCAGCAGCATTGCATGTTCTTCCTCAGAGCCGGCCGACTTTGCGCCCGACAAACTCGTTATGCAAAGCGTCGCAGCGCTAGGCGCCGTTGGTCAGCAAATCTCGCTGGTTAACGGCAGGCTGGACGAGTTGCGCCATGCCAACTTTGGCGGGCCCGCACCTGGTTTTTCGGGCGCACGCGGATTCAGTGGTGCGGCTAGTGCGGTCCCCCCGAACACTTCGTCCGTTCTGGCGCACACGCCGCTTCCCGTTGCGGCCGCAGCACAACGTCTTACCGGCTCCTCGCCGGTTGGGCGCGCGCCGAGCCAGACGCTGCTACTGGCTTCAACGAGTGCAGCGCTGCCCGATATCTTGGTTGCTCAAAACAAAGCGCAAGATTCGTCCCCCTCGGCAGCGCAGCCCGCAACTGCCAGCGCAGGTGGCAGCACCGCTTTTCCATCCACTGACTTGGGTGTGTACTTCCGCGTAGAGGGAGATCGAGGGGCTACTGACGCGAACACGTTCGACCCGGGGTTTAGGTCTCGTACCGCGGGCCTGACCGTAGGCGCCGACTATAAAGTGTCGACCAACGCTGTGTTGGGTGGCGCACTGAGTTACAGCGACGACCGCTCTACGCTCGACACCAGCGATGGCACGCCGAGCGGCAATGTGAAGACGCGGGGTACTGGCGTGTCGCTGTATGGTGCTTACTACCCCACGGCAACGTCGTACGTTGACGCAACCTTGGTATACGGGCGGAACCGTTACGAGTCGGTCCGCAGTATCCTTGTACTGACCGATTCCGCTATCGGCAGCACCAGCGGCACGCAGTATGGCGCCAGCTTGGGCGCTGGGTACTCTTTTCTAGTATCGAACGTCAGCTTTGGCCCGTATGCGCGCTTGTCTTCGTCCAAGGTCGAGATCGACGCCTTCACCGAGCGGGTCAACAACAGCCGCACACACCTCGCCGTTCAGGAGCAGACTGCAGAGTCGGTGGTCAGCGTGCTCGGTGCGCAGATTTCCTACGT
>JAOTTZ010000164.1 GCA_029864165.1 Burkholderiaceae bacterium | reverse complement strand
TTAGCGAGTATTGTAGGAACTGCGCCCACCGCGGCGCGTCCGTACGTTTGATAGTCACGCGTAAAGAAGGCAAACTTCTTTATGAATCAATAAGTTTGCGCTTTTTGCGGCACTGCTCGGCTAAGTCTTCTGTGGGCAAGGTCGCTCACGCCAACGTCACAGGAGATGGTCATGAAACACATTGAACTTTTTGGATTCGCCGGCAGCACTTATGTGCGCACGGCCCGCATGGTGTGCGCCGAAAAGCATGTCGAGTACCAACTGAAGCCTCTGGAGTTTCGCGACGAATCGCACCGCGCGCTGCATCCGTTCCTGCGCATGCCGGTGATGCGCGTGGGTGAGCTCGTCTTGTACGAAACGCTAGCGATCGCCACCTACGTCGACGAGGCCTTCGAGGGGCCGCGGCCGATGCCCGGCAACCCTGCTGGCAGGGCACGCGCGTTGCAATGGGTCAGTACCTGCAGCGGCTACCTCTACCCGGACCTTGTCCAGTCTCTGCTGAAAGGGGACGATCCGTCCGAAGATGAACTGAACGCTGCGCGACGCGATCTGGAGATCGTTGATCTGCAGTTGCGTGAGGGCCTTTTCCTGCTGGGCAGCGAGGCCTACCTGTGCGATCTGTTCCTGGCACCGATGATCGCGTTCGCGCAGGCCCATCCGGCGGCGCCCCGGCTGTTTCGGGCGCTTGACGGCATCATGGCCTGGCGCGATCGAATCGCGTCTCGCAACAGCTTTTCGGAGACACAGGCATGAACGACAAAGAAAACATCCCGCAGCATGAGTTGACCCTGCGAGCCGCCGCGGGCGATCAGACCGCCTTCGACGCCTTGGTGCTCGAGGCTCGCCCCAAGCTACGGGGCGTCATACGACGCATGGTGAGCCATCCCGAAGACACCGACGAACTGGTCCAAGAGTCGGTGATCCATGCTTGGAGGTCGATGAGCTCGTTTCGCGGCGAGGCCAGCTTCGGCACCTGGCTGTGCGCGATCGGCATACGCCAGGCGCTGGACCACTTGCGTCGGCAAAAGGCCTGGCAAACCGAGGCACAAGTGGTCTACGCGAACGAATGCTTCAAGTCCGAGGAACTGCAGTCCGAGGTCATGGCCGTTTTCGCGAACCCAGCCTTTGCCTACGAGGCCAAGGAGCACATCGCTTTCTGCTTCACCTGCGTTGGTCGCTCGCTGTCGCCCGAGCAACAGGCGGTGTTGGTGATGCGTGAGGTGCTGCGCATGACGGGCCGGGAAGCCGCCCACGCGCTGGGCATCACCGAACCGGTCATGCGGCACCACCTGGCGGCCGCGCGCAGCGCGATACAAGAGCGCTTCGAAGGCCTTTGCTCGCTGGTCAACAAGGGTGGCGTGTGCTATCAGTGCAAAGGGCTGCGCGACGCCACTCCCGCCGAGCGACACGGCGGAAGCATTCCGCCCGTGGAGACTCTGGAGGCAAGGCTGGCCGTGGTCAGGGGTGCCGACATCGACAGTGGTGCGAGCCAATTGCTGCACGACGTCTTCTGGCGCCGGACGAAGGAACTCGAAGACTGTGGGCGCGGCAGCCCGAGCGCAGCAACGGAGTGTGGCAAGGGGTAACGCGGCCTGCCGATTGAGCCACCGGGAACACGTCAAACGCGCACACACCATAGGGAAGGCAATCAGAAACCTCGTAGTTCAGTCGGCGTAGTCGGTCCCCATGCACTCGACAATCACTGTGGCTTCCTGGGTTAGCGGCCACAGTGGGAACACAAACCGTGGGAGGATCGCGGCGATGGCTGTCGCCTCAGGGGGTGGGCAACGCAAACCCATGCCAACAAGTGCTGACCGATGGCTTTCCGTCGCAGCAATGCGCCCGCGGCCGCGGCGCAGCGCAAATGCGCTACACTTGCCCCTATGAAAACCGCCACCATTCCGTCTGTCCGGGTCGAGCCCGAGTTGCGTGCTGAGGTCGAGTCACTGCTGAGCGAAGGCGAGACAGTATCCGAGTTCGTCGAGGCGTCGGTCCGCGCGACTGTGCTGCGCCGGCGCAACCAAGCGGAGTTCATCGCCAGGGGCCTGCACTCACTCGAAGACGCTCGCCGCACCGGAGACTATGCCGACGCGGATGTGGTGGTGAATGATTTACAGCGTAAGTTAGACGTGGCCCGTGCCCGCAGGCGCGCGACTCGGCGGTGAGCTTTCGGGTTCGTCTGACCCGAGAAGCTGTGGCAGACCTGGATCGTTTGTTCGATTTCGTCCTTGAACGAGAGCCGGCGCGAGACGGTGGAAACCTTGAACTTGCCGAGCAAGCGCTCCTTGCTATCCGCGGCGGTATCGCAACGCTGAAAACCTCGCCGTTCACCTGCCGCAAAGCGAGCCAAAGTCCGTTTTTGCGCGAACTCATCATTCCCTTCGGGCACACGGGCTACGTCGCGCTGTTTGAGATTGTCGACAATACTGCGGTGGTGGTTTCTGCGCTGCGCCATCAGCGCGAAGAAGACTTCCATTGAGCTGAGCGTCGCTCGCCCCTGCTCAGGCGCAAACTGCTTGCTGGCCCCTATGCCGTTACTCGTTGCATGCACAGCCACTGTTGATTGCTTACCGCCGATTGCTGCAATCCGCTGAATAGCTCATCGGGTTCACTCGATCAACCTGCGGTGCTGCCTGTCGCAAAGCCTCATGCACGGGCGGACGGAGAACCGCCCACAGCCTTGCGCCACACGCTCGCTAACCAAGCCTGCTGTTCGAGGGGCAAGCCGGCAGGCCGGTAGTAGTGGGTCAGTTCAATGAATCCGGCCGCTGACAGATAGCTGCGCCAACCTGGCAGGTCGTGAAAAGCGCCGTAGCGGCCGCCGTGCCAGCCCTCCTGACCGTCGCCGCGCGGGTTCGAACTGAACAGCACACCGCCGGGCTTCAACGTCGCGTGCAGTTCGCTCAGGACGCGTGGCAACGCCTGGCTGGGAACGTGGAACAGCGCCGCGTTCGCGAACACGCCGTCGAAGTGCCCCGCAGGCAAATCCAGCGCCAGAAAGCTTTGCTGCAGCACTTCACAGCCACTGACCTTGCGCGCCATCTCAGCCAGCCGCGGGGCCCCTTCCAACCCCGTCGCGTGATGCCCGAGCTGCCAGAAGGTTTTGAGGTCGCGACCGGGCCCACACCCGAAATCCAGTATCGCGAATGGCTTGGTTGCTTCGATAGGCTCTAGCAGCGCGGCAATGTTCTGACTGACGTCGTGGTCGCGGGTGCCCTCCCAAAAAGCTTCTGCGCGCTGGTCGTAGTGCTCCAGCGTCAACGCGGCGATGCGCGCGAGTTCCTCAGCAGGCAGTGTCATGTTCAGGCCGCCACGCAGACTGCAGGGGGGTGTCCGTGAGCGGCGGCGGGGTCTTCACGGTCAAGCCCTGCTACGGTCCACCTGCGTCAATTTTTTTCCGGCGCGATTCTTCACCCGCACATTGTTCGTGCAAGAGCCTGCCGCGTACCTATCAGCTTTTCGTGTCGCCCAGCAATACTGTTCGGGCGACGTTTCACCGTGAGGGCGTAGGCTCTGCTTTTCGTGTGGCCGCCAGCGCGGCAACACGCTAGAAGCTCATCGAGTACTGCACGCCCAAGATGCGCACATCGGACGAGTCATAACGGCCCTTGACCAGACCTCGCCCGGCCGATACTTGGTTGTTATTGATCTCGGTATCCTTGATGTAGAGGTAGGCGGCGCCGACGTCCATCGAAGAAGTCTTGGTGGGCCGCCACTGTGCGCCCAAAGTGAGCCAGATACGGTCACCGTCCGGCAGCGCGGCGAGGCGGTGTTGCGCGTCCGGCGCCGGTGTTTGGTCGTAGGCCAGGCCACCCTTGAGTCTCCAGGCATCGGAGTACTTGTAATTCGCGCCCACCGCTACGCGCCAGGTGTCGTCGAACTTCGCGTCAATGGGCTGGATAACAGCGCCGTCGCTTTTTCGGGTGATATTAACAGTGTCTATGCTGCTCCAGCCGGTCCATGAGAGGTCGCCCAGTAGCTCCCAGCGGTCGTCCACAGCATGAGTGGCGCTCAAGATGAAGGTATCGGGCACTTCCAAATCAGCGCTGGCGGGGATGCTGAGCGAACCGCTGATACCGCCATCGAGCGCATACTTGATCGTCGACCGGTAGGAAACCCCGAGCCGCGTGGCGGGAGTCACCTGGAACAGCGCCCCGGCGTTCCAGCCCCACGCATCATCATCAGCGTCGAGCTGTATCGTGCCGGTGGTGGGCGGCGATGGGGCGGGTAGGGGTATAACAGTTTGGCGCACATACTCCGCCTCCAAGCGCTGCCAGTTCACGCCGAAGCCGAGCGACACCATGTCGTTGACACGGTAAGCGACTGAAGGATTGATGTTGTACGTTTTGATTTCGAACTTGATCGCTTGGAAGCGCCCGACCCAGTCAGCGTCATATTCGGTACTGAGCCCGAAGGGGCCGCTGAGACCAATACCTACATACAAGTCCGAGTTCAAGGCCCACGACAGATATGCGTTGGGAACATGGGCCCAGCTACCCGCGTCGCCACCGTTACCACCGGTCGAACCAGAGAAGTTGGTACTTCCATCATTGCTGAACTTAAAGCTCGGCCGTACGGGCGTGAGGCCAGCCGAAACTTCCCGGGCCTGAAGCCGGGTCATTCCCGCGGGATTGAAAAAGATGGTGCTCGCGTTCTCGGCCACTGCAGCGGAACCAGCATAAGCGTTGCCGAGGCCACTGGCGTTCTGCTCAAGCAACTGGAATCCGGACGCCGCGGCATAGCCGGAAAATGCGAACGCTAAGAGCGCGGGTACTGTGCGAAGTATCGTCATTTGCTCTCTCCCCGATGATTTTGAAGCGAGATTATGGCCGACAGGCCGGCCAGACCGCATCTGCTCAGGCGGCCCATCTCAGTGCTCGGGACCGTGGCCGTGACGATCAGCTCGGCGCGCCCGCGCGTAAGCATCGTGTTCATGAAGGTTAGGTTCAGTCGGTCACCCCGTGGCGCATCGGCCGCCACCTTCAGATCGGCCTGCTTGGCGGCCGGATGGGATTCGCCGGTCAGCGCCGATTCGTCGATCTCCAGCCCGACCGCCAGTTACAGGCGCCCGTCGGCCGCCACGCGATCGCCCGCCTCGAGCACCAGCACGTCACCCCACCCGGCGGCACCAGGCG